>DWWQ01000033.1 GCA_019119615.1 Candidatus Alistipes stercoravium
CTGATCCAGGTGTGGCCTCGTTGTCCGCGGCCGGCGGTCTGCCGCTCGGCCCAGATGATGTCGTCGTGGCCGTATTCGGGGAGTTTGGCGTTGTCGTTGGTCGAGGTGGTCTCTTCGATGCGGTAGATCATGCCCGTATGCGGTTATGCCGAGACGCCGAAATCGCGCAGGGCGTCGTTCAACGAGGTTTTCTTGTCGGTGGATTCCTTGCGGCGGCCGATGATCAGCGCGCACGAGACGCTGTATTCGCCCGCGGGGAACTGCTTGCGGTAGCTTCCCGGGACGACCACCGCGCGGGGCGGGACGTAGCCCTTGTAGGTTACCGGTTCGGGCCCCGTAACGTCGATGATGTGCGTCGAGCCGGTGATCACGGTGTTCGATCCGAGCACCGCCTCGCGGCAGACGTGCGCCCCCTCGACGACAATCGAGCGCGAGCCGATGAAACAGTGGTCCTCGATGATGACCGGTGCGGCCTGTACGGGTTCCAGCACGCCGCCGATGCCCACGCCGCCCGAGAGGTGGACATGGCTTCCGATCTGCGCGCACGAGCCGACCGTGGCCCAGGTATCGACCATCGTGCCCGTATCGACGTAGGCGCCGATATTGACATACGAGGGCATGAGGATTGCCCCGGGGGCGATGTAGGCGCCGTAGCGTGCCACGGCGTGGGGCACGACGCGCACGCCCAGCTCCTCGTAGCCGTGCTTGAGCTCCATCTTGTCGTACCACTCGAGTTCGCCGGCCTCCATGCGCCGCATGGGCTGCATCGGGAAGTAGAGGATCACGGCTTTCTTGACCCATTCGTTCACGCGCCACTCGCTCTTCTCTTCGTCGAGCGGCTCGGCCGTACGCAGCCGGCCCTTGTCCACGAGTTCGATCACTTCGCGCACGGCCTCCTGCGTCGGGGCCTGCTGCAGCAGGGAGCGCTCCTCCCATGCCTTTTCGATTATTGTCTTGAGTTCTTCGTACATGGTTTCCCGTATTTTCGTTTCCGTCTCCGCCCGTCCGGAAGGGCCTTTGCGGCGGTCCCGGCTGCGGGGCGGATCGCTTGTTGCGGTCAAAGGTACGGAAATTCTGCGATTTTTCTTAACTTTGCCACATCATCCTCAAAATGTCGTTTTATGAAACAACGTTCGAGTAGAGGCATCGTGCTGCTGGGAGCAGCCGCGGTGCTGGCAAGTTGCAACCATATGAAGCAGATCAAACTTCAGCCCTATCCCGAGACCGAGCGCGGCGAGGTCGTGGAGAACTATTTCGGCACGGAGGTCGCCGATCCCTACCGCTGGCTCGAGGACGACCGCTCGGAGGCTACGGCCGCGTGGGTCGAGGCCGAGAATGCCGTAACGGAGGACTACCTTGCGCAGATCCCCTTCCGCGATGCGATCCGCGAGCGCCTCACCCAGCTGTGGAACTATCCCAAGGAGGGGGCTCCCGCCAAGCACGGCGACTGGTGGTACTACTATTACAACGACGGGCTGCAGAACCAGTCGGTGCTCTACCGCACGAAGGCGCCCGGCGAGGCGGGCGAGGTCTTCCTCGATCCCAACAGCCTCTCCGAGGACGGCACGGTGGCCCTGGCCGCCGCCTCCTTCTCGAAGGACGGCTGCTATCTGGCCTATGCCGCAGCGGCATCGGGCTCGGACTGGGTCGAGATACGCGTGGTGGATACCGCCACGGGACAGCTGACAGAAGACCGCATCAACTGGGTGAAGAATTCCGGGGCGCAGTGGGCTCCCGACTCCGAAGGTTTCTATTACAGCGCCTATGACGCACCGAAGGGGGGCGTCTACTCCGAGCAGAACCAGTTCCAGAAGATCTATTACCACCGTATCGGCACGCCGCAGTCGGCCGACCGGCTCGTCTATGAGGATCCGGCCCACCCGCTGCGTTACTTCTGGGCCTGGCCGAGCGAGGACGGCGAGTGGCTTTTCGTTCTGGCATCGGACGGAACCTCCGGCACGGAGGTGCTCTTCCGGAAGAGTTCCGGGAAGCGTTTCCGGACGCTGCTGCCGGGCTTCGACGCCGACTACGGCGTGGTAACGGTCCGCGAAGGATGGCTCTACTATGTAACCAACCGCGGCGCCTCGAACTACGCGCTGCGGCGCATCGACCTGAACGATCCCTCGAAGGACGAGGTGGTGATTCCCGAGCATGACCGGAATCTGCTCGAGGGGGTCGGCACGGCCGGCGGCTACCTGTTTGCGCAGTATCTCAAGGATGCGCAGAGCCAGATCGCCCAGTACGACTACGACGGAAAGCTCGTTCGTGAGGTGGCGCTGCCGGCCATCGGCTCCGTCGGGGGCTTCGACGGCGAGAAGGAGGATACGGAACTTTACTATACGCTGACGAACTACACCTCGCCCGCGACGATCTACCGCTACGACATCGCTACGGGCGTCTCGACGCTCTACAAGGCGCCCGAGGTGCGTTTCGACCCGTCGCTCTTCATCACCGAGCAGGTCTTCTACCCCTCGAAGGACGGTACCCAGGTGCCGATGTTCATTACCCGCCGCAAGGATATGAAACTCGACGGCAAGAATCCCTGCCTGCTTTACGGCTACGGAGGCTTCCAGATCAGCATGACGCCCGGCTTCAGCCCCGCGGCGCTGATGTTCGTCGAGCAGGGCGGCGTCTACTGCGTGGCCAACCTGCGCGGCGGCCTGGAGTACGGCGAGGCGTGGCATCGGGCCGGCATGCTGGAGAACAAGCAGAACGTCTTCGACGACTTCATTGCGGCGGCCGAATACCTGATCGCCGAAAAATATACCTCGACGGAGCGGCTGGCGATCAACGGCGGCTCGAACGGCGGCCTGCTGGTCGGCGCCTGCGAGGTGCAGCGCCCCGATCTCTATGCCGTCTGCCTGCCGCAGGTCGGCGTGCTGGATATGCTGCGCTACCACAAGTTCACGATCGGCTGGGGCTGGGCCGTGGAGTACGGCACCTCGGAGGATGAGGAGCAGTTCGGCTACATCTACAAATACTCCCCGCTGCATAACCTCAGGGAGGGCGTGAAGTATCCCGCGACGCTCGTAATGACGGCCGACCACGACGACCGCGTCGTCCCGGCCCACTCGTTCAAGTTCGCCGCACAGCTGCAGCATTGCCAGGGGGGCGATGCGCCGGTGCTGATCCGCATCGAGTCGAAGGCGGGCCACGGCGCCGGCAAGCCCACCTCGAAGCGCATCGACGAGGCGACCGACATGTATGCCTTCCTCTTCCAGAACATCGGCGTACCCTACCGTCCCGTTGCGGAGGCGGAGTAGCCGGCAAGCAATATACGAAAACAAGCAAACGAAATCCGATCTATGAAAGTCTATAAATTCGGCGGTGCCTCGGTGCGGAATGCCGACGGCGTGAGAAACCTGCGCAAGATCATCGACGAGGAGCAGCACCTCTTCATCATCGTTTCGGCGATGGGCAAGACGACGAATGCCCTCGAACGAGTCTTTGCGGCCGTGCAGCGTCAGGCCCCTGAGGAGGCGCGGGCCGAAATCGCCGCATTGCGCGAATACCATGCGGCGATCATCGAGGACTTGTGGCGCGGTCCCAAACGGCTCGACGCGGTCGAGCGGCTCTTCGGCGAGCTGGAGCAGGTCGCCGAGGGCACGGGCTATGCGGCCTGCGACGCGGAGTTGTGGTACGACCGCATTGTCGCCTACGGCGAGCTGGTCTCGACGACGATCATCTCCGAATACCTCAATTACGCCGGGGTCCCGAACCGTTGGATCGACATGCGCCGCTGCTTCCTCACCGAACAGCGCCACAAGGATGCCGGGGTCGATATCGAGGCTTCGGCGCCGCGGCTCAAGGAGGCGCTGGCCGGTTGCCCGGAGACGATTTTCGTAGGGCAGGGCTTTATCGGCGGGGCCCCCGACGGCACGACGACAACGCTCGGCCGCGAGGGCTCGGACTATTCGGCCGCCGTGGTGGCCAATATCCTCGATGCCGAGTCGATGTCGGTGTGGAAAGATGTGGACGGCATCCTGAATGCCGATCCGAAGATCTTCCCCGATGCCGTGCAGATCGCCGAGCTGAACTACCTCGATACGATCGAACTGGCCTACAGCGGTGCGCAGATCATCCACCCGAAGACGATCAAGCCGCTGCAGAACAAGAATATTCCGCTCTATGTGCGGCCTTTCGGCGACAAGCGGAAGCCGGGTACGGTGATCCGCGGCATGTCGGCACCCGTGGATGTGCCGATCCTGATCCTGAAGAAGGACCAGGTGCTGCTGACGATCCGTTCGCGGGATTTCTCGTTCGTGCTCGAGGAGAAGTTCGCCACGATCTTCTCGCTGCTCGAACGTTTCCGCGTGAAGACCAACCTGATCCACAACTCGGCCGTCAATCTGAGCCTCTGTGTCGATAACTCGTGGCATATCGACGAGGCGGTCGCCGCCTTACGCCAGGCGGGTTTCGACGTGATGAAGGCCGAGCGGATGGAACTGCTGACCGTGCGCGGCTATACGCCCGAGCTGTGGCGGCGCTACGCCATCGGACCGCAGGTCTTCATCCGGCAGGCCACGCAGGCCACCGTGCGCGTCGTGCGCCGATGCAGTTGATCCCCCATCAAAATTAAATTCTTATAGTTATGAAAAGGTTAGGTTATTTGAGTCTCTGGGGAGTACTTGCCTTGGTACTGCCGCTTCTTACAGTCGCCTGTTCCGATGACGACCCCGTTGAATCCGCACGCATCGAGATCGATGCTGCCGGTTCGACCATTACCCTTCCGTACAATGATCTGGAGCCCCGCGAGGTGAGCTTTACCTCGAACCGCGACTGGACGGTCGAGGTTCCCGCCGACGGCTGGGTGAGCGTATCGCCTCTCAAGGGCGAGGCCGGTACGGCAACTCTTACGCTGACCCCCTCCGAGGCGAACTTCGGTGCCGAGCGCAGTGCAGCGGTAACGATCCGCACGGTCGATGGCACCGCCGAGGCGGTGGTAACCGTCGTGCAGCAGGCTCCGATCGAGCCGACGTCGCTGGAGATCGTCGCTCCGCAGAGCCGCCTGGTCATGGGGCAGAAACTGACGCTCTCCGTCAAGGTCGAGCCGGAGGATGCCTACCTGCCGTCCCTGGTGTGGAGTTCCTCCAATCCCGAAGTCGTATCGGTCGATCAGCAGGGCGTGGTAACGGCCGTCGAGGAGGGTGAGGCCACCGTAACGGGTACCTATGGCAAACTCCGCTGCGACATGACCTTTGAGGTAACCGACCGCTTCACCACCGACGGTCAGGGACGTACCTACAGTTTTGCCGACCTGGTTGCGCTGCCCGGTTCGGGCGTAACGGGCGGCGAGGGTGCCTATACCGTCTCCGCCAGCATGACGATCGATGAGGCCGACGTGCTCGCGATTGCCGACGGCGACGTGGTGAGCATTGCCGACGGTGTGGAGCTGCGTATCGAGGGCATGGTCGAGTTCTGCCCTGCGACCAAGGCACGCATCCAGCCCGTTGATGCCGAATCGACCCCCAAGCCGCTTTATTTCACGGGCGACGTGAAGGGCGGCGGCAAGATCTGCAACATGGAGATCGACAACTGCCCGATCCGTTACTACGGTACGGCCGACCTTACGATCGAGAAGTGCCTTTTCACGGGTGTGAGGAGCAGCTATTCGTCGATCAACCTCGGCGGCAGCGGCCTGACCACGGTCGAGAATTGCGAGTTCCGTGAAAACGGCATGCCGGCCATTTCGGGCGGTGCGAATGTCGCCTCCGCGCTTCTTTTCCGCGACAATTACCTCTACAAGAACTCCAACAATACGCGCAACCGTCCGCAGATCAACGTAACGGTTCCCGGCGACGGACAGCTCGAGATCACGGGCAACACGGTGATCGGTCCGGGCGAGGTAACCATGAACGGCGGTATCGCCGTGGCCAACATGCTGGGTATAAGCGGTGCGAACAAGGTGCTCATCGAGAATAACAAGGTGAGCGACTGCCGCTACGGCATCACCACCAACGGCACGATGGATGTGCGCATCATCGGCAACGAGCTGATCGACAACAAGTGGGATTCGAACCCGATGAACGGCGGCAGCGGTGTGAGCATCTACAACTCCGCCGGTGGCCAGAAGGTTTACATGCAGGGCAATACGATCAAGGGCCACTTGTGGGGCGTTACGGTAATCGGCAATGTCTCGGGCGGCAAAGGCCCCGAGGTGAACATGGGTAACACGGCCTCGGGCGAGGAGAACAACCCGGGCGGCAACGTTCTTGCCGACAACGGCAACGGCGGTGTGCTCTACGACCTCTACAACAACTCGCCCATGACGGTCTATGCGCAGGGCAACACCTGGGGCGTGGCCACGCAGGATGCCGCCAGCATCGAGACGGTGATCTTCCACAAGAACGACAACGCCTCGCTGGGTGAGGTGATCTACCTCCCGGCAGCCGAATAGGCAGACGGAGGCTGTCTGGGCCGGGCATAGGGGATCCCGGCTGCAGCGGCCGCCGCAAAAGACAGGGGACGGAACCTTTGACGGGGTTCCGTCCCTTTCTGTTGTCCGGAAACGGAGACCCTGGCGGTTGCCTGCATTTTGTCGGAATGCTCCCGTGTGCGGCCATAGGTTCGAAATGAAGCGTCGCTGCACCATCGGTCCGCAGTCCTTCATCCGGCAGGCTTCGGATACTGCCGTGCGTATCATGTGAGAACGGTCGTGCTTTTCAGGAAAAGAGGTTTGTGTTTTTGCCGGATAATGTCTAAATTTGGAATGAACCGCTGAAATTATTGCTGTACTGTTTTGCAGGGCGGAGCGTTGATTGTCTAAATTGAAAAATGAAGCCCCTTTTCTCTTTTGTGCGAAACGGGTTCCTTGTGGGAACCCTTTTCCTTGCCGGCTGTTCGGGCGGCGGACGGACGACGGACGGGCGGACGGTGTATGCCTTCGCCGAACGGGATGCGATCACCCTTTCCGAACTTTTCGGAACGCGTGAGGTGCGGCGCCTGCGGCTGCAGGCACCCGACAGCGTGCCGGCTGCTGCGGAGGGTTCGATCCTGCGCCTGGCCGCCGGTCGGCCGGTCGTGTGTGAACCGTTCGGAACGGGGCAGGGCGTCTGGCTCTTCGGCGAGAACGGCCGCTATATCGGACCTGTCGGACGGGTCGGGCGCGGTCCGGGGGAGTATGTCATCCCGATGAATGCACTCGTAAGCCCCGGGGCAGACACCCTGTATGTCTTCGACGGGGCCACGCGCCGGATATTGACCTATCTGCTTCCTGAACGGACCTTTTGCGGCGATACCCCCTATCCGTTCAACGCGCTGTTCACCCATATCGACCGCGCCGGAAACTTCGTGTGGTATCTCTCCGCGGCGGGCCGGAATACGGAGCCCTTCGAAACGCTTGTTACGACGCGGCCCGACGGGACGCTGCTCGGACAGGCGACACCCGTGGAGCAGCTGGACCGTTACAGCGGGGCGTGGCAGGTGCTGACCCTTTTCCACGACGCACCCGGCGGGGTGATGGCCCACCACCAGTTCCAGCCCGAGTTTTTCTCCGCTCCCGGGAGCGAACCCCGGATCGGCGAGCTGCGCTTCGAAAACCATGCCTTCGCTCCCGCCTCCTATGCCTGGGACTGGGCGGATTTCCGGGAGACGTGGCGGAAATCCCCCTTCGTGCAGTATTACGACCTGCTCGAGACCGCCGACCGGATGTATGTGCGCTTCGGTGCCGGCGAGAAGCGCTATTTCGGCATTTACGACAAGTCGCGGGGCCGGGGCGTCTACTGCGAGGCGTCGCGCATCGGCGACGACCTGGGCCTGGGCGGCATACCGTGGATGAGCGGCGTGGACGGCGACCGTTTCTTCGACCGGACGACCGATCCCGAAACGATGGCTTCGGAGGTGGTCTGGCTGTAACCGACACTTTGAAACGAGATTGTACGGGCGCTTCTCCTTGGGGAGGGGCGCCCGCCGTATTTCAGCGGGAAAGAGACAATGCCGGGATCGCGGCTTGTCCCGTGTCGGAGGAAATTACTGTCCCTGCCGCAGGTGGTGGAGAACCGAGACGACCGACTGGTCGCGGAGTTCGCCGCGGCGGCGCATTTCGAGAATCGTGCGGACGATGTAGCGTTCGATGTCGCGCTGGAGCCGCCGGTAGAGCGGACAGGTGGTGTAGTTCTCGTTGTCGAGCAGCACGTCGCGGATCGATCGCAGCGAGTTGGTGTAGTTCGACATCTCGTTCTTGAGGGCCACGCCCCGCTTCTCGGAGGCCGTGATGCGGGCGATGGACATCTCGCGGAGTTTCTCGCAGACGGTGTTGAGGAGCACCATTACCACGTTGTCCATGAGCGTATGGCCGTGCATGAAGAGGTAGGTATTCTCGGGCTTCAGCCCGCGGGTGCGGAGCTGCTCCTCGAACTCCTGCATCGGTTCGATCATCTTCGCATTGCGCTGGCGCAGCAGCTGCTCGCGCTTCTCGACATTGCGCCGCAGCCAGGCGATCGTGCGGTCGCCGTTTTCTTCGAGGTCGAGGTAGCCGATGCGCACCGACTGCTTGAAGTCGGCGAGCGGAAAGACATTCTCCGTCGATCGCTGCGCCGAGAAGGCGTACCAGAGGAAGAGCGGGTAGATCGTGCAGGAGTATGCGTGCATGAAGCGCACGAAGTCGAAGATGTGCGTGTCGTTCTTGGTGGCCTTCACGCAGACGTTGTGCAGCGAGGGGGCGTAGCAAAGGTAGTTTTCGGTGGCGTAGGCGTAGGTGTGGAACATGTATTTCGCCCCGAGGACCTCCTTCGACTGTTCGGTGCGCCCGGCGAAGAGGTAGTCGAAGTCCGAATCGACACACAGCAGCAGCTCATCCGACGAGCGGGGAATGGCCCCCAGCAGCACCTTCTTGCCTTTCGGAAGGTCGCCGCGGTCGGGTACCGAGATCTCGAAACGCAGCCAGGGATTCTGGAAATGGTCGAAGATGCCGCGCCAGAAGGCCACATCCTCGTAGCCTTCGACGTAGACCCGCACGAGCCGCTGGTCGGGATTGGCCGGCAGGGGCTCCGGGAGTTCATCTGCTTTCGACGCCGTCCGCCCGAAAGGGTTGAGGCGGCGGAGTTTTTCACGAATCTTGGCAGCCATGATAGAACAAAGATAAATATTTTCGTATTTTTGTGCAAAATAACGACGCCGTATCGGCGTTTAATTCCTGCTTTTGAACAACGACACCATGGCGGACAACGATTGGAAATCGCGTCTCGGGATGGTCTATTCGACCAACCCCGATTTCGAATACCGGACCGACGAGCCCGAGGAGGCCGAAACGCTGCCGGCGGCGCGGCAGCAGCTGCGCGTATGGCTCGACCGCAAGCAGCGGGCGGGCAAGGTCGTAACGATCGTGCGGGGCTTCGTGGGGCGCGAGGCCGACCTTGCGGAGCTGGCGCGGCTGCTGAAGACGCGCTGCGGCGTCGGCGGCGCCGCGAAAGAGGGAGATATCCTCATCCAGGGCGACCACCGCGACCGGGTTGTCGAGATACTCACCAGGGCCGGCTACGGCTGCAAAAAGGCGGGTTCGTAAGGTGAAAAGGCATCTGCTTATCCTGGCGGCGGCGACGGTGTGCCTGCTCTTCGGAGTGCGGCGCGCCGCGGCGCAGTACTATACCTGGGGTGCGGATGCACCGATGAAGTGGTCCACGACCCGTACGCCCGACGTGCGGATGATCTACCCCGATACGGCCGCCCCGCTGGCTGCGCGCACGCTCTTCTACATCCGCACGGTGCAGCCTTCGATCGGCTACGGATTCCGCTACGGGCCGATGCGCATCCCCTTCGTGATGCATCCCGAGAACTTCGAGTCGAACGGTTTGGTCATGTACCTTCCGAAGCGTGTGGAGTTCCTCACCTCGCCGGCCATCGACTCCTATTCGATGCCGTGGTACAAGCAGCTCGTGGCCCACGAGTACCGCCATGCCGTGCAGTACAACAACCTCAACCGGGGTCTGATCCGCGTGTTGAGTTACCTGACGGGCGAGCAGGGCTCGACCGTCGGACTGCTCTTCATGCCCCTGTGGGCCCTTGAGGGCGATGCCGTAATGTCCGAGACGATGATGTCCTCCTACGGACGCGGCCTGCAACCCTCCTTCACGCTGGGTTACCGCGCCATGGGCCGCGTCGGGCGCAACCGCCGCGATACGCGCGACCGCCGCAATACGGACAAATGGTTCTGCGGCTCCTACCGCGACTACATTCCCGACCATTACGAACTGGGGTACCAGCTCTGTACCTACGCCTATGACCGTTACGACGAAAATGTCTGGGACAAGGTCGTGCACTACAGCGTCCGCAATCCTTATGTGATTCTGACGACGCATTTCGGCCTGCGCAAATACTACGATACGAGCGTGAACCGGCTTTTCCGCGAGACGTTCGACCATCTGCAGCGCTTCTGGGATTCGCTGCCCCGCACGGGCGACAGCGCCGCGACACTCACACCGCTGCCTGCCGGAAACCATACGACCTACGAGTGGCCCCTGGCGCTGGGCGACACGGCCGTGCTGGCCGTGAAGAGCGACCTGGGCCGACCGTCGCGTTTCGTGCGGATCGACCGCCGCACGGGGCGCGAGCAGGTGATCTGCCATACGGGTCTGATCTCGACGCGGCCGACGATAAGCCGCGGGCGGGTCTGGTGGACCGAATACCGGCGGTCGCTGCTTTTCGAACAGCGGGTCAATTCGCGCCTGTGTTTCATGGACCTTGCCGACGGGCGTCCCCGGACGGCCCCGGGACACTTCAAGACGCTCTACGCAACGGCGACGCCCGAGGCGCTGGGGTGGGTCGAGTATGCGCCTGACGGTCGTTATACGGTCATCGAGCAGCGGGACGATGCATCCGAGACCCGTTATGCGGTTCCTGCCGACAAGGAGGTCCACGGACTGGCCTGGGACGACCTGACGCGGGCGTGGTATGTGCTCCTGACGGACGATTCGGGCATGTGGATCGCGCGGATCGATGTCGAGGGACTGCATCCCGTAACGCAGGGGGCCTATATCACCCTGTCGGACCTGCGGGCCGGCGGCGGCATGCTCTACTACGGTTCGATCGCCTCGGGCAAGGACGAGGTGCACGGCTACGACCTCGTCGCCCGGCGGGAGTTCCGCCTTTCGGTCTCCGAATACGGGTCATTCGACCCCGCGCCGGCCGGCCGGGAGCTGCTGCTGACGACCTACGACCGGCTGGGATACCGCATAACGCACCAGCCGTCCGACAGCCTCCGCATTCCCGTGGCACCCGCCGCGCTTCCGGTCGATCTGGTGAATCCCCCGCGGCGGCGCTGGGAGGTGCCCAATCTCGATACGGTGCGCTTCACGGCGCAGGATGCCGCCGAACAGCGGGAACATTTCCGTGCGAAACGTTACCGCAAGGTCCCCAACCTGGTGAATGTCCACAGCTGGATGCCGCTGGCATTCAACCCCTTCTCGATCTCGGACGAGCGTGCCATCGACGTGAATGTCGGCTTTACGCTCATGTCGCAGAACCTGCTGTCGAGTGCCGAGGCCTACGCCTCCTACGGATGGAACCACCGTGAGGGCTCGCTGCTGAATCTCGGCGTGCGCTATTTCGGCCTGGGCCTGCGCTTCGACCTGGACGCCTCATACGGCGGCAACCAGATCTTCTATTCGCTCGTTTCGTACGATCCAGAGACCGGAAACCCCGTCTACCAGTCGCATCCCGCGCCCGAGAAGTACTACTCCGTAGGCCTTACCACGACACTGCCGCTCGTCTTCCAGCGGGGATACCATACGCGGCAGCTTTCGCTTTCGGCCGGCTGGAACTATTCGAACGGCATGGTCGCCGACCTGAACAAGATCGAGTGGAAGGAGGGTAATATCCACAATATCGAGCGTGTCGGTTTCAGGGAGGGCCTGCATAAGCTTTCGTTCGGTGCCGGATTCTCGGATCAGGTGCGCCTTGCGCACCGCGATTTCGCGCCCCGCTGGGGCTATGCCCTGAACGCCTCCTATACGTTCGATCCGCTCAACGCCGACTTCAGCAACCTCATCTCGTTCTACGGCCGGAGCTATCTCCCGGGCGTCGCCCGCCACCATTCGATCCTGCTCGAAGCGACCTTCCAGACCTCCGTGGGCGGTTACAAGTTTCCGGCGGGCTATGCACCGTTGAGCTACAAGTCCACGCAGCTCATTCCCCACGGGTTCACCTCCTCGGAGATCGTCTCGAATAGCTATACGGCCCTGTCGTTCGACTACCAGCTGCCGTTGTGCTATCCCGAGGGCGGCATCCCGTCGATTCTCTACATCAAGCGCATCCGTCTGAACCTCGGCGGCGACTACGCCCAGTTCCGCCGTCCTGCGGGGGCGGGTCTGGAGTGGCGGCGCATCGGCTCCTTCGGCGGCGACCTGCTCTTCGACTTCAACCTGTTCCGTCAGCCCGAGGCGGCCACCTCGACCCTCAAGCTTTCGTGTTACCATCCTTCGAGCGGCGGGGTATGGATTGCCGCAGCGGTGGGTCTCCCGTTCTGAATTTTTTTCGTAACTTTGCCGAAAATTATCTCTCCGTATGTCGCAACCGAAAAGAGCGGGCATCGGCCCGAAAACGATAAAATGGATCTGGTATGTGGCCTTCGCGCCCTTCGTGCTGGTCGCCGTGATGCTGCTGCTCACGGCCGCGGGGCTCTTCGGCCGCATCCCCTCGTTCGAGGAGCTGGAGAACCCGCGCAGCAACCTCGCCACGGAGATCTACTCCGAAGACGGCAAGGTGCTCGGTACCTTCTTCGTGCAGAACCGTTCCTATGTGCAGTACGCCGACCTTTTCCCGTCGGATTCGACGCTCCATATCCGGCTCGACGGACATGAGGTGCCGCCCATCGTTGCGGCGCTCATCTCCACGGAGGATGTCCGCTTCCGGAACCATTCGGGCATCGACATCCCCTCGCTGGCAC
The DNA here is from genome assembly GCA_019119615.1 of Candidatus Alistipes stercoravium. Taxonomy (GTDB): domain Bacteria; phylum Bacteroidota; class Bacteroidia; order Bacteroidales; family Rikenellaceae; genus Alistipes; species Alistipes stercoravium. The sequence goes on from DWWQ01000033.1 coordinate 12,881, forward strand.
GCGTGGCGGTGAAGACTCTGCTGCTGCAGAACACCTCGCAGGGCGGCGGCTCGACGATCACGCAGCAGCTGGCCAAGAACCTCTTTCCGCGCGACACGGCCCGCAACCGCGGACGCATCGCCCGCACGGCAAAGCTCGTAACCTCGAAATTCAAGGAGTGGATCACGGCCCTCAAGCTCGAATACAACTACACGAAGGAGGAGATCGCCGCCATGTACCTCAATACGGTGGAGTACGGATCGAACGCCTACGGCATCAAGTCGGCGGCGCATACGTTCTTCAACAAGGAGCCCGACGAGCTGAACGTGCAGGAGGCCGCGGTGCTCGTGGGCGTGGTGAATGCGCCGACGCGCTACTCGCCGCTGCGGAACTACGACAACGCCGTGGCGCGCCGCAACCTGGTTCTTTCGCGCATGGCCAAGGCCGGGGCGTTGAGCCGCAAGGCGTGCGACTCGATCTCGGCGCTTCCGATCGTCCTCAACTACAATCCCGTTTCGCACAACGCCGGCACGGCGACCTATTTCCGCGAGATGCTCCGCCTGGTGATGAATGCCGAGAAGCCGCGCCGCAACCAGTTCTACAACGAGTGGGACTACGACGAGGCGGTCAAGGAGTACGAAAACAACCCGATCTACGGCTGGTGCCACAAGAACCGCAAGGCCGACGGCACGCCCTACAACATCTACCGCGACGGACTGAAGATCTACACGACGATCAACTCGCGGATGCAGGCCTATGCCGAGCAGGCCGTGCAGAAGCAGCTCGAGAAGGTCATCCAGCCGGCCATGAACCAGCAGTACCGGTGGACGAAGAGCATCTTCGTGGATGCCACGCCCGAGGAGCGCCAGCGGATCATGCGCCAGGCGATCCGCTATTCGGACCGTTACCGCGAGATGAAGAGTGCCGGATACAGCGCCAGGGAGATCGAGGCGTCGTTCGACAAGCCCTGCCCGATGCGGGTCTTCACCTTCAAGGGCGAGCGCGACACGGTGATGACGCCGCGCGACTCGATCCTCCACCACAAGGGCATCATGCGTGCCGCGCTCGTGTCGATGGACCCCCGTACGGGTTATGTGAAGGCCTATGTGGGCGGCCCGAACTTCCGCTATTTCAAGTACGACATGGCCAAGCAGGGCAAGCGGCAGATCGGTTCGACGATCAAGCCCTTCGTCTACACCTTCGCCATCGACCACCTGGGCATGACCCCCTGCACGATGGTCCCGAACCTGCCCGTAACGATCGAGACGGCCAACGGCACGGCCTGGTCGCCGAAGGAGGCCGGCAAGGTCGAGTACGACGGGGTGCTCCATCCGCTCAAATGGGGCCTGGCGCGCAGCCGCAACAACTATTCGGCCTGGATCATGAAGCAGGCCAAGCAGCCGGCAGCCGTTGCGGACTTCATCCACAACATGGGTATCCGCAGTTTCATCGACCCCGTGCCGGCGCTGTGCCTCGGTTCGTCGGAGTCGAACGTCTACGAACTGGCGAGCGCCTTCTCGACCTTCGCCAATGAGGGCGTGCACACCGATCCGATCTTCGTAACGCGCATCGAGGACCGCCAGGGCAACCTCATCGCCAGCTTCATTCCCCAGTCGCAGGATGCCGTCAGCGAGCGTACGGCCTACACGATGCTCACGATGCTCGAAGGGGTGGTCAATTCGGGTACGGCGGGACGTCTGCGCTGGCAGTTCGGTCTGGACGGCGTGGAGATCGGCGGCAAGACGGGCACCTCGAACAAGAACCGCGACGCGTGGTTCGTCTGTGTGGCTCCGAAGCTCGTTACGAGCGCCTGGGTCGGCGGCGAGGATCAGTCCGTGCACCGCATCTCGGGCGGCGAGGGCAGCGTGATGGCCCTGCCGATCGTCGGCGAATACATGAAGTCGGTCTACGGCGATCCCCGCCTGGGCATCAGCCGCGAGGACCGTTTCGTGCGTCCGACGCTCATGCCCGACTACGACTGCGACGAACCTGCGGGCCGCGACGAGCGCGCTTCGGAGACGGGTATCGCCGAGGATGACGCCTTTTTCGATTGACAATCCATTTTAATTACAGCAGAAAAAAACTATGAAAATCGCTATCGTGGGCGCCAGCGGCGCCGTGGGACAGGAGTTCCTGAAGATTCTCGAGGAGCGGCCGCTGCCGATCGACGAGCTGTTGCTCTTCGGCTCGCCGCGCAGCGCGGGACGCACCTACCGGTTTCGCGGTGAGGAGCTGACGGTCAGACTCCTGCAGCATAACGACGATTTCCGGGGCGTGGACTTCGCCCTCACGTCGGCCGGCGCCGGCACGTCGCGTGAATTCGCCGGGACGATCACGCGCCACGGCGCCGTGATGATCGACAATTCGAGTGCCTTCCGCATGGAGGAGGATGTGCCTCTGGTGGTTCCGGAGGTCAATCCCGAAGACGCGAAAAAGGCGCCGCGGCGGATCATCGCCAATCCCAACTGCACGACGATCCAGATGGTCGTGGCGCTGAACGCCATCGAGCGGCTCTCGCATATCGAGCGCGTGCATGTGGCGACCTACCAGTCGGCCAGCGGCGCCGGTGCGGCGGCCATGGACGAGCTGGTGCGCCAGTATGCCCAGTTGGGCGCCGGGGAGGAGCCCACGGTCGAGAAATTTGCCTTCCAGCTTGCCTACAACGTCATCCCACATATCGACGTCTTCACCGAGAACGACTATACGAAGGAGGAGATGAAGATGTTTAACGAGACGCGCAAGATCATGCACTCCGATGTCCGTGTGTCGGCAACCTGCGTGCGTGTGCCCGTCATGCGTGCCCATTCGGAGAGCGTATGGCTCGAGACGGAGCGTCCGGTATCGGTGGCTGAGGCCCGCGAGGCCTTCGCGAAGGCGCCGGGCGTGGTGCTTATGGACGAACCCGCCGGGAAGGTCTATCCCATGCCGCTCTTCCTTGCCGGCAAGGATCCCGTCTATGTGGGCCGTATCCGCCGGGATCTGACCTCGGAACGGGGCCTGACGTTCTGGTGCGTGAGCGACCAGATCCGCAAGGGTGCGGCGCTCAATGCCGTGCAGATCCTCGAGACGCTGCTTTAGCCGGGGGCTGTCAAGACAAGAGGGGCGGGGTGTTTTCGACACCCTGCCCCTCTTTGTGTTCGGAGCCTGCGGTGGAGGTCAGATCCGCTCCAGCTCCACGGTGAAGTGGCGCAGGATCGGCGCCTCGAAGGTGATGCGGTAGCCGGAGGTGATCTCCTCGCGCCGCTCGTAGATGTTGCGGCAGGCGGCGGCGATCACCCGGATGTGGTTGTCGGTGTAGACGCGGCGTGGGATGGCCAGACGCAGCAGCTCGAGGGCCGGGTAACGGTTCTTGTGCGTCTCGGGATCGCGGTCCGCGAGGATCGAGCCGATCTCCACGCCGCGGATGCCCGCCTCGAGGTAGAGCTCTACGGCCAGCGTCTGGGCGATGAACTGCTCCTTCGGAAGGTTGGGCAGCACCCGCTTGGCGTCGATGAAGATCGCATGGCCTCCGGCCGGCCGCTGGTAGGGTACGCCGTATTCGTCGAGCAGGTCGCCCAGCAGCCGCACCTGGCGGATCCGGGCGTCGAGCTGTTCGAACTCCGTATTTTCGTCCAGCCCCACCGCCAGGGCGTCCATGTCGCGTCCCGACATGCCGCCGTAGGTAACATATCCCTCATACATGATGCAGAAGGACATGGCCCGGCGGAAGAGCTCTTCGGAACGCATCGCTACGAAGCCGCCCATGTTCACCACGCCGTCCTTCTTGGCCGAGATGGTCATGATGTCGGCATACTGGTAAATTTCGCGGACGATCTCCTTGATCGTGCGGTCGGCATATCCCTCCTCGCGCGTCTTGATGAAGTAGGCGTTTTCGGCAAAGCGGGCCGAGTCGATGAGCAGGGGCACGCCGTAGCGGCGGCACACCTCGGCCGTCTGGCGGATGTTGCGCATCGAGACGGGCTGTCCTCCGGCCGTGTTGTTCGTGATGGTCAGCACGACGCACGGCACCTTCTCGCGGGGATTTTCGCGCAGCACCTTCTCGAGCTTCGCGGGATCCATCTCGCCCTTGAACGGAATGTCGAGCTGCGTGTCGGCCGCGGCGTCGATCGTGCAGTCCACGGCATGGCAGCGGCGGAACTCGATGTGTCCCTTCGTGGTGTCGAAGTGGGAGTTTCCCGGAACGATGTCCCCCTCGTGGAGCAGGGCCGAGAAGATGACGTTCTCGGCGGCACGTCCCTGGTGCGTGGGCAGGAAGTAGGGCATGCCGAAGAGCCGCTCGATGATCGCCTTGAGGCGGAAGTAGGACGAGGCGCCCGCGTAGCTCTCGTCGCCGGTCATCATCGCCGCCCACTGGCGGTCGGACATCGAGCCGGTGCCCGAGTCGGTCAGCAGGTCGATCGTAACCTGGTCCGAACGCAGTTTGAAGAGGTTGTAGTGCGCTTCGCGGATCCAGGCTTCGCGTTCGGCGCGTGTCGAGGTGCGGATCGCCTCGGTCATCTTGATCTTGTAGGGTTCGCAATAGGGAAGTTTCATGCGTATGGCGTTTTAGGTTATGGTTTTTCTGTTCTTGTCAAATTTACGAAAAAAATCGGAGGTCGGGATGAAATTCGGGTTAAAATTTGTTATCCCGTCTGCCGCATCCGATACGTTGCCTGCGCCGGACGAGCCGCCGTTCCGAAGCCTTCGGAAAGGGCCGGTTTGTGAACGTACGAACTATTTTTAGCTCCGGGAATATGTTTTTTCACCGAAAGAGTGTATTTTTGCGGGAGAAATCGTGATTCATCGCATGCTGATCCGTCTTCAATACCTGTTGCTCGTGTCGCTTTTCGCCCTGCTGGGTGCTGCGCCGTCGGCTGCTCATCGGGCGGAGAAGGCCGGAACATGTACGACGACCGTGAGTGAGCAACAGGATCCCTGCATGCCCTCTCCGGCCCGGTTCTGCTTCGCCACGGTCTGCAACGGCGGGGAGTTCGCGGGTCTTTCCGAGTCGGCGCCGGGTATGAAGACCCCGGTCCGTTTCAACGGCGACATGCGCTCCGATGCCGATCCGGATTTCGTCGCGCCGCTCCAGGTGCGGATCTACCGGGCGAAGATTCCCGCCCCGACCGTGGATTACTACGTCTTTTCGCTGGGACGCATCCTCATTTAGCCTTTCCGGCCCGTCTGCCGGCCGCCTTCCCCTCGAAGGCGTCTGATCCGTATGTCCGATGCGGATCCGTCTGTTGTGTTACTTGGTAAAGTATTGTTGATATGTATTTTACGTTGTTGGTGGTCGTTATCATTACGGCCATAGCGCTGGTGGCGCTGGCTTTGGGAATCGCCCGGGCCATCTCACCCCGTTCGTACAACTCGCAGAAAGGCGAGGCCTATGAGTGCGGTATTCCCACGCGCGGACGTTCGTGGATGCAGTTCAAGGTGGGTTACTACCTGTTTGCCATCCTCTTTCTGATGTTCGACGTGGAGACCGTCTTCCTCTTTTCGTGGGCCGTTGTGGTGCAGGAGCTGGGCATGTACGGCCTGGTAAGCATCCTCTTCTTCCTTCTGGTATTGATTTTGGGCCTGGCCTATGCCTGGCGGAAAGGAGCTCTGGAATGGAAATAAGGATGCCGGAAATCAAGTCGATGAAATACGAAGATTTCAACGACAACGAATACCTCGAGAAGATGGCGCAGGAGCTGCGCCGGAACGGCACGAACGTCATCGTGGGATGCCTGGACAATCTGATCGAGTGGGGCCGGAGCAACAGCCTTTGGCCGCTGACCTTCGCCACGAGCTGCTGCGGCATCGAATTCATGGCCGTGGGTGCCGCGCGCTACGATTTTGCCCGCTTTGGGTTTGAAGTGGCCCGCGCCTCCCCGCGTCAGGCCGACTTTATCATGGTGGCCGGCACGATCACGCACAAGATGGCTCCGGTGCTCAAGCGCCTCTACGACCAGATGGCCGATCCGAAGTATGTGATCGCCGTGGGCGGCTGCGCCATCAGCGGCGGCCCCTTCAAGAAGTCCTATCATGTGGTGCAGGGCGTCGGGGAGATCCTGCCCGTGGATGTCTACATTCCGGGATGCCCGCCGCGTCCCGAGGCGATGCTCTACGGTCTGATGCAGCTTCAGCGCAAGGTGCGCCTGCAGCGCTTCTTCGGAGGCGTGAACCGCCAGATCAGCGAGAAGGAGTACGAGGAGCTGCTCAAGCGCGACCTGACGGCCGAGAAGAACGAATTGAACGTCGAAAGCGAAGAGAAACGATGAATACGACCCTGAAAGAGAAGATCACGGCCTGGGAACCCGCGGCCGTGTGGAACGATACCGGCGACGGGATGTTCACCGTGCCGGCAGAGCGCCTGCATCCGCTGGCCGAACGGCTGAAGGCCGAAGGTTTCGACTTCCTGCGCAGCCTGACGGGTATGGACTGGGGCGAGGAGGGGCTCGGTGTGGTCTACCACCTCGAGGCAACCCGTACGGGCGAGAATCTGGTCCTGCGGACACAGACTGCGGACCGGGAGCATCCCGTGCTGCCTACGGTCTGCGACCTGTGGCGTGCTGCGGAATTCAACGAGCGCGAGGCGTACGACTACTTCGGCATCTGCTTCCTGAACCATCCCGACATGCGACGGTTGTTCCTGCGCGACGACTGGGTGGGCTACCCCCTGCGCAAGGACTATGATCCGTCGCTCAACCCGCTGCGCATGAGCAACGAGGTGGCGCGCGATACGGCCGACAGTTTCGAGTTGACCCCCGACGGCAGCTTCATCCGCCACCGCCGGCCGATTTTCGACGAGGACGAGTATGTGATCAACATCGGACCCCAGCATCCCGCGACGCACGGCGTGCTGCGTTTCCGCGTCTCGCTCGAGGGCGAGATCATTCGCAAGCTGGACGTCCACTGCGGCTATATCCACCGCGGCATCGAGAAGATCTGCGAGGGAATGACCTACCCCCAGACGCTCGCCCTCACGGACCGCCTCGACTACCTCGGGGCCTCGCAGAACCGCCATGCCCTCTGCATGTGCATCGAGCGGGCGATGGGTGTCGAGGTCTCGGAACGCGTGCAGTACATCCGCACGATCATGGACGAGCTGCAGCGCATCGACTCGCACCTGCTCTTCTTCTCGTGCCTCTGCATGGACATGGGCGCGCTGACGGCCTTCTTCTATGGCTTCCGCGACCGCGAGAAGGTGCTCGACATCCTCGAGCAGACCACCGGCGGCCGCCTGATCCAGACCTACAACACGATCGGCGGCGTGCAGGCGGACATCCATCCCGAATTCGTGCACAAGGTCAAGGAACTGATCGCCTGCCTGCGTCCCGCGCTGCGCGAGTACCACGAGGTCTTCACGGGCAACGTCATCGCGCGGCAGCGTCTCGAGGGCACGGGTGTCCTCACGCGTGAGGATGCCATATCGTTCGGTGCCACGGGCGGCACGGGACGTGCCTCGGGCTGGGCCTGCGACGTGCGCAAGCGCCATCCCTACGCCATGTACGGCAAGGTCGATTTCGAGGAGGTGCTCTTCACCGAGGGCGACTGCATGGCCCGCTACCTGGTCCGCATGCGCGAGATCGAGCAGAGCCTGCGCATCATCGAGCAGCTGATCGACAACATCCCCGAGGGACCGTGGCAGGAGAAGATGAAACCCGTGATCCGCATCCCCGAGGGCAGCTACTACGCCGCCGTCGAGGGGAGCCGCGGCGAGTTCGGCGTCTTCATCGAGAGCCGCGGCGACAAGTCGCCCTACCGCATGAAGTTCCGCTCGACGGGCCTGCCGCTCGTCTCGTGCATGGAGACCATCGCACGGGGTGCGAAGATCGCCGACCTGATTGCCATCGGCGGCACGGTCGATTACGTCGTACCCGATATTGATCGTTAAACGCAAAAAACGGAAGTATGTTTGATTTCAGTATCATAACCGGTTGGATCCACGGGCTGCTGACCTCGTTCCTGCCGCTCGGCGTGGCGACCTTCATCGAATGTGTCGCGATCGGCGGCTGCCTGCTGCTGCTCTACACGGTCATCGCCATCGCGATGATCTTCATGGAGCGCAAGGTCTGTGCGGCCTTCCAGTGTCGTCTGGGTCCCGTGCGCGTGGGCCCGTGGGGCACGCTGCAGGTCTTCGGCGACGTCTTCAAGATGCTCACCAAGGAGATCATCACCATCCGCCATGCGGACAAGTTCCTCTACAACCTGGCCCCCTACATCGTCATTCTGGCCTCGCTGCTCTCGTTCGCCTGCCTGCCCTTCAACCGCGGCATGGAGGTCCTCGACTTCAACGTCGGCGTCTTCTTCATGATGGCCGCCTCGTCGATCGGCGTGGTGGGCATCCTGCTGGCCGGCTGGAGCTCGAACAACAAGTTCTCGCTCATCGGCGCCATGCGAAGCGGCGCGCAGATGATCTCCTACGAGCTGTCGATCAGCCTCTCGATCCTGACGATCGTCGTGCTGACCGACACGATGCAGTTCTCGGAGATCGTCGCCCGGCAGGCCGACGGCTGGTTCCTCTTCAAGGGGCACCTCCCGGCACTCGTGGCCTTCGTCATCTATCTGATTGCCGGCAACGCCGAGGTGAACCGCGGTCCGTTCGACCTCCCGGAGGCCGAGTCGGAGCTCACGGCGGGCTACCATACCGAGTACTCGGGCATGCACTTCGGTCTGTTCTACGTCGCCGAGTTCGTCAATCTGTTCATCATCTCGGGTGTCGCCGCGACGATCTTCCTCGGCGGATGGATGCCCCTGCACATCCCGGGCTGGGAGGGCTTCAATGCCGTGATGGACTGGATCCCGGGCTTCGTGTGGTTCTTCGGCAAGGCCTTCTTCGTCGTGGGGCTGCTCATGTGGATCAAGTGGACCTTCCCGCGTCTGCGCATCGACCAGATCCTGACGCTCGAATGGAAATACCTGGTGCCCATCGGTCTGGTGAACCTGCTGCTGATGGTCATTGTCGTCGTCTTCAAACTGCATTTCTGATCATGTCGAATTATATCAAAGGCCTTTTTCACGGGCTGGGAACCCTGCTCACGGGCATGAAGGTTACCGGCCGGGAGTTCTTCACGCCGAAGGTTACGGAGCAGTATCCCGAGAACCGCGCGACGCTGAAGATGTACGACCGCTTCTGCGGGACCCTCACGATGCCCCACGATGCCGAGGGGCGGAACCGCTGCATCGCCTGCGGCCTCTGCCAGATGGCCTGCCCGAACGGCACGATCCGTCTGGTTACCGAAACCGTCGCGGACCCCGAGACGGGCAAACCCAAACGGCGCCTGGTGCGTTACGAATACGACCTGGGCTCCTGCATGTTCTGCCACCTGTGCGTGAATGCCTGCCCGCACGACGCCATCCGGTTCTCCACGGAGTTCGAGCATGCGGTCTACACGCGTGAAAAACTGGTCAAAGTCCTGAATAAACAGTAAGCCATGGAGATCACACTCGAAACGATCGTCTTTGCCGTGCTGGCGCTCTTCACGACGGTGAACGCCGTGCTGGCCGTAACGACGCGCCGCATCCTGCGTGCGGCGACCTACCTGCTCTTCGTGCTCTTCGGCACGGCGGGCATCTATTTCCAGCTCAACTACTCGTTCCTCGGGGCCGTGCAGCTGCTCATCTACGCCGGCGGCATCACGGTGCTCTACGTCTTCTCGATCCTGCTCACCTCGAGCGAGGGCGACATGGCCGAGCACCTGAAGGGCTACAAGCTCGTCGCCGGACTGATCGCCACCTGCCTCGGGCTGGGCGTCTGCCTCTACATCACGCTGCGCCACGACTTCCTGCCGTCGCACTTCGAGCACGGCGAGCTGTCCGTCCGCACGATCGGGCACGCGCTCATGAGCAGCGGGAAGTTCGGCTATCTGCTTCCCTTCGAGGTCATCAGCCTGCTGCTGCTGGCCTGCATCGTCGGAGGTATCCTGATCGCCCGCAAACGTTAAAAAACAGTGCCGCTATGATACACATGGAATATTACCTGATCGTCTCCACGATCATGATGTTCGCCGGAATCTACGGATTCGTAACGCGCCGCAACCTGCTGGCGATACTGATCTCCGTCGAGCTGATCCTCAATTCGGTCGATATCAACTTCGTCGTCTTCAACCGCTTCCTCTTTCCGGGGGAGCTCGAGGGGTTCTTCTTCGCGCTGTTCGCCATCGGCGTCAGCGCCGCGGAGACGGCCGTGGCCATCGCCATCATCATCAACATCTACCGCAACCTCCGCAACATCCAGGTCCGCAACCTGCGCGAGATGAAGTGGTAGGGCAAATCCAACGTCGCTTATGGAATATACGATTCTCATACTCCTGCTGCCGTTCGTGAGCTTCCTCGTGCTGGGCCTTGCCGGCATGAAGCTCCGGCCCGTCGCGGCGGGTGTCATCGGAACGGCCGTCGTGGCCGTCGTGGCCGCGGTGAGCTACTGCACGGCCTTCGAATACTTCTTTGTCGCGGGGCGCGATGCCGCGGGGCTCTATCCGACCCTCATCCCGTGGAACGGTGTCTGGCTGCCGATCTCCGCGACGCTGCACATCGACCTGGGCATCCTGCTCGACCCGATCTCGGTGATGATGCTCGTCGTGATCTCGACCGTCTCGCTCATGGTCCACATCTACTCGTTCGGCTACATGAAGGGCGAGCGGGGCTTCCAGCGCTATTACGCCTTCCTGTCGCTGTTCACGATGAGCATGATGGGGCTGGTCGTCGCCACGAACATCTTCCAGATGTACCTCTTCTGGGAGCTGGTGGGTGTCAGCTCCTACCTGCTGATCGGCTTCTACTACACGAAGAAGGAGGCGATCGCCGCCTCGAAGAAGGCCTTCATCGTAACGCGCTTCGCCGACCTGGGCTTCCTCGTCGGCATCCTCTTCTACGGCTACTATGCCGGCACGTTCTCCTTCACGCCCGACGCGAAGCTGCTCGTCGCCGCGGGCGGCATGATCCCGCTGGCCCTGGGGCTGATGTTCATCGGCGGCGCGGGCAAGAGCGCCATGTTCCCGCTGCACATCTGGCTGCCCGACGCCATGGAGGGCCCGACGCCCGTCTCGGCGCTCATCCATGCCGCGACGATGGTCGTGGCGGGTGTCTATCTCGTGGCGCGCATGTTTCCGCTCTTTGTCGGCTATGCCCCCGAGGTGCTGCACGGGACGGCCTACATCGGCGCCTTTACGGCGCTCTACGCCGCCGTGGTGGCCTGCGTGCAGAGCGACATCAAGCGCGTGCTGGCCTTCAGCACCATCTCGCAGATCGGCTTCATGATCGTCTCGCTGGGCGTCTGCACCTCGACGGACCCCCATGCGGGCGGTCTGGGCTACATGGCCTCGATGTTCCACCTCTTCACGCACGCCCTGTTCAAGGCGCTGCTCTTCCTCGGCGCCGGAGCGATCATCCACGCCGTGCACTCGAACGAGATGTCGGCCATGGGCGGCCTGCGGCGTTACATGCCCCTGACGCATGCGACGTTCCTCGTGGCGTGTCTCGCCATCGCGGGCATCTGGCCCTTGAGCGGTTTCTTCTCCAAGGACGAGATCCTCACGGCCTGCTTTGCGTTCAGCCCCGTCATGGGGTGGGTGATGACTGCCATCGCGGGACTTACGGCCTTCTACATGTTCCGCCTCTACTACAACATCTTTTGGGGTCGCGAGAACCGCGAACTCCACGCTGCGCATACGCCCCATGAGGCGCCGTGGACGATGACCCTGCCGCTGCTCATCCTGGCTGCCGCCACGCTCGTGGCGGGCTGGATTCCCTTCGGCCGGGGCATTTCGAGCAACGGCGAGGCCTACACGATCCATATCGACGGATCGGTAGCCGCCGTGAGCCTCTGCGTCGCCGTCGCGGGCATCGCGCTGGCAACGTGGATGTATGCCCGGGAGAAGCAGCCCGTGGCCGACCGCCTGGCCGAGACCTTCAGCGGCCTGCACCGCGCGGCCTACCACCGTTTCTATATCGACGAGGTCTACCAGTTCATCACCCACCGCGTGATCTTCGCCTGCATCTCGACGCCGATCGCCTGGTTCGACCGCCACGTTGTGGACGGAGTAATGAACCTGCTGGCCACGGCGACCCACGGCGCGGCCTATGCCGTCCGTGAAATGCAGAGCGGCAGTGTCCAGCGCTACTGCATCTGGATGCTGTGCGGCGCGCTGGGACTGACGATTCTCGTTCTCATCATCTGTTAATTCGACGGTACTATGAATATCTTGTTCCTGTTTCCCCTCATCCCGCTGTTGATGATGCTGGGACTCTGGGTCTCCCGATCGACGCGGCAGATTCATGCCGTGATGGTCGCGGGATCGTCGTTGCTGCTGCTGCTGGCCGTGGTGCTCGTCTTCCGCTTCCTTGCCCTGCGCGAGGCCGGTGAGACGGCGGCCATGCTCTTCACGGCGAGCCACATGTGGTATGCGCCGCTCAACATCCACTTCGCCGTCGGCGTGGACGGAATTTCGGTGGCGATGCTGCTGCTCTCGGCCATCATCGTCTTCACGGGCACCTTCGCCTCGTGGCAGCTCAAAAACGACGTCAAGGAGTATTTCCTCTGGTTCTGTCTGCTGAGCGTCGGGGTCTTCGGGTTCTTCATCTCGGTGGACCTCTTCACGATGTTCCTCTTCTACGAGGTGGCGCTCATCCCGATGTACCTGCTGATCGGCGTCTGGGGCAGCGGCCGCAAGGAGTATTCGGCCATGAAGCTGACGCTGATGCTCATGGGCGGCTCGGCCTTCCTGCTGATCGGCATCCTGGGCATCTACTTCGGCGCGGGAGCCCGGACGATGAACATCCTCGAGATCGCCGTGCTGCACAACATTCCCCTCGCCGAGCAGCGGATCTGGTTCCCGCTCGTCTTCATCGGCTTCGGCGTGCTGGGTGCCCTCTTCCCGTTCCACACCTGGAGCCCCGACGGCCACGCTTCGGCGCCGACGGCCGTCTCGATGCTCCACGCCGGCGTGCTGATGAAGCTCGGCGGCTACGGATGCTTCCGCGTGGCGATGTTCCTGCTGCCCGATGCGGCGCATGAATTGAGCTGGATCTTCATCGTGCTGACGACCATTTCGGTGGTCTACGGCGCCCTCTCGGCCTGCGTGCAGACCGACCTGAAATACATCAACGCCTACTCTTCGGTGTCGCATTGCGGTCTGGTGCTCTTCGCCCTGCTGATGATGAACGAGACGGCCGCCACGGGCGCCGTGCTGCAGATGTTGAGCCACGGCCTGATGACGGCGCTCTTCTTCGCGTTGATCGGCATGATCTACGGACGCACGCACACGCGCGACATCCGCCAGTTGAGCGGTCTGATGAAGATCATGCCCTTCCTGGCCGTGGGCTATGTCATTGCCGGTCTGGCGAACCTCGGCCTTCCGGGCTTGAGCGGCTTCGTGGCCGAGATGACGATCTTCAACGGCGCCTTCATGCACGCCGATACGTTCCACCGCGTCGTTACGATCATCGCCTGCACGTCGATCGTCATCACGGCGGTCTACATCCTGCGCGTCGTGGGGCGCATCCTCTACGGAACGTGCACGAATCCCGAGCATCTGAAGCTCTCGGACGCCTCGTGGGACGAGCGTTTCTCGGTCATCTGTCTGATCGTTGCCGTGGCGGGCATGGGTCTGGCTCCTCTCTGGGTGAGCGATCTGGTGCGCGGCGGTGTCGGCACGGTCATTACGCAACTTATGAATTAACCGGCTATGGACTATACGAATCTGTTTCCGTACATGCAGGCCGAGATCACGCTCATCGCAGTGATCGTCCTGATCTTTCTGTTCGACCTCTTTGCCGGGGCGCGGGCCCGCCGGCAGTTTCCGGCACTCGTCGCCGGGCTGCTGCTCGTGCAGCTGCTGGTGAACATCTTGCCGCACGGCTCGGGAGAACTCTTCGGCGGCATGTTCCGCTACGAGGCGATGCACGGCGTGGTCAAGAGCATCCTCACGGTCGGTACGCTGCTCGTCTGCCTGCAGGCCACACCGTGGCTGCGCCGCGAGGATACGCGCCACAAGCAGGGCGAGTTCTACGTCCTCACGCTCTCGACGCTGCTGGGCATGTTCTTCATGATCGGCGCGGGCAACTTCCTAATGTTCTTCCTCGGCCTCGAGCTGGCGTCGGTGCCGATGGCCTGCCTGGTGGCCTTCGACAAGTACAAGGGCCATTCGGCCGAGGCGGGCGCCAAATACATCCTCTGCGCGCTGTTTGCCAGCGGCCTGATGCTCTACGGCGTCTCGTTCCTCTATGGCACGACCGGTACGCTTTATTTCGACGATGTGGCACAGCGTCTCGACGGATCGCCGCTCGAGGTGATGGCGCTGGTCTTCTTCTTCGCGGGCCTGGCCTTCAAGATCTCGCTCGTGCCGTTCCATCTCTGGACGGCCGATACCTACCAGGGAGCCCCCACGGCCGTTACGGCCTACCTCTCGGTGGTTTCGAAGGGCGCCGCGGCCTTCACGCTCATGACGATCCTCGTCAAAGTCTTCGGCCCGATGGTCGCCTCGTGGCAGACGGTGCTCTACACCGTTACGGTATTGAGCATTACGGTGGCGAACCTCTTCGCCATCCGGCAGAAGAACCTCAAACGCTTCTTCGCCTTCTCGTCGATCTCGCAGGCCGGATACATCATGCTGGCCGTGATCGACGGCAGCGCCTTCGGCATGACCTCGCTGGTCTTCTATGTGCTGGTCTATCTGGCGGCCAACCTGGCAGCCTTCGGCGTGATCGCCTCCATCGAGCAGCACAGCGGCAAGGTGGGCATCGAGGACTACAACGGACTCTACCGCACGAATCCCCGTCTGACGGTGGTCATGACCCTGGCGCTCTTCTCGCTGGCGGGCATTCCGCCCTTTGCGGGCTTCTTCTCGAAGTTCTTCGTCTTTGCGGCGGCCTTCCGCAACGGGTTCCACCTGCTGGTCTTCATCGCCCTGCTCAACACGGTCATTTCGCTCTATTACTACCTGCTGATCGTCAAGGCGATGTATATCAATCCTTCGGAGCATCCGATCCCCGCGTTCCGCAGCGAGCGAGGCGTGCGCATCAGCCTGGTGTGCTGCCTGGCGGGCGTGCTGCTGCTGGGTGTGGTGAGCGCCGTGTACGACGGAATCAATGCTTTCTCCTTCGGACTCTGACAACAGGCCTTTCGGCATGACTGCGACGCCGGGTTTGCAGCCGACGCCGCAGTTTTTTGTGCCGAAAGGTCCGCTTTTCCCGATCTTGTGTCCCGAAATTCGGGTATTTGTGCGAGATTTGCGAGATTTGCGGCTTTTGCCTTATCTTTGTCGCCCTATGAAACATTCGAAAGCGGGAAAATACCCTTTCCCCTCTCCGAATTGCTCCGGAGAGTGGAGATCGTATCGTCGGATCCTCTTGGCCGGCACGCTCTTCACGCTCCTCTTCGCCCTTTTGAGCCGCGGGTTCTACCATCCCGACGAGCATTTTCAGATTCTTGAATACGCCCATCTGAAGCTCTTCGGGGCCGAGACGACCGACTACCTGCCGTGGGAGTATCACGCCATGATGCGCCCGGGCCTGCAACCCTTCATCGCCTGGCTGCTGGGCCGCGGCCTGCTCGTCGCGGGGTACTACTCTCCCTTTGCGCTGGTCTCGCTGCTGCAGCTGTTGAGCGCCGCCTTTTCGGTTGTTGCGCTCTTTGCGCTTTTTCGGGCGGTGTATGACGAGTTGGGCACGGCATGCCGTCGCCGGTGGTTCCTCTATGTCGGATTTTTCCTTTGTTTCGAGGTTTACCTGCATGTCCACTTCACGGCCGAGATGGCCACGGGCAACCTGCTGGTGCTTCTCGCGGCCCGGACTCTGCGGCTGCGGCACAGCACGCCGCCCTCCGGGTTCCGTGCCGGCATGCTGCTCGGCCTGCTGGCCGGCCTGACCTTCGCTGTGCGCTATCAGGCGGGATTCGCCCTGGCCGGATACGGCCTCTGGCTGCTCTGTTACCACCGTCGCGGGCGGCTCTTTGCGGGGATGGTTCCGGGCGTGCTGCTGGCGTTGGCCGCGGGCGTGCTGGCCGACAGGTGGTTCTATGGTGAGTGGACCGTCGTGCCCTACAACTACCTGCGGGAGAATATCCTCAACTCCCACATGGACGAATTCGGCGTCTCGCCCTGGTGGTTCTACTTCACGGAGTCGCTCCGTGAGGGCGGCTACCTCTTCGGGGCGTTGATGTTGGCGGCGACAGGGTGGTTTTTCATCCGGCATCCGAAAAATCCCGTTACCTGGATGCTCGTGCCGTTCCTCTTTGTCCACTTCCTGCTCGGACACAAGGAGGTGCGCTTCTTCTTTCCGGCGCTCTTCTTTGCCCCTTATCTGCTTCTGTCGTTTGCCCAGACGGTTCCGCAGCGGCTCTTTGCGGGACGGGGCTGGCGCTGGGCAGTGGGCGTGGCGGCCTTTGCCAATCTCTGTGGCTGTGTCTATGTCATCGGCACGGGGCGCGAAAATACGGCTTTTTACCGCATGATACACGCCTATTGCGATGGGAAAGGGGAGGTTGTGGCCCTCGATTGCACCGGCGACTGGAATCTCTACTCCTACCTGCAACTGGTCAAGAAGCGCGGCATGGTGGATGCGCGGTTTTACATGCCCCGGAATTTCCGCCTGCAGCATACGGATTCCCCGGAGCAGCTCGAACGACAGGCTCGGGAACTGGCGGCATCCGGCCGACAGGTGGTGATCCTTTCAGCCGATCCCGACTTTGCGGAGCATACGACGCTTGCCGTGCGCAAGATGGAATGGAATCCCTATCCGGGGTGGGTCCGCCGCTGGTTCAACTTCAACGGTTGGACGCGTTTTCCGGTGCGGAACAAGAATGCCTACGAGGTGTGTGCCGCTCCAGCTCCAGCAGCCGCACCTTGATATCGAGTCCCCCGGCGTAGCCGGTCAGGGCTCCCGAGGCCCCGATGACACGGTGGCACGGAACGACGATGGGCAGCGGGTTGCGGTTATTGGCCTGCCCGACGGCCCGTGAGGCCCGCGGATGCCCGATCTGCCGGGCAATCTCGCCGTAAGAGCGCGTCTCGCCGTAGGGAATCTTTTTCAATGCATTCCAGACCGCCTGCTGGAAGGGGGTTCCCGCGGCGGCCGTCGGAACGGTGAACACCCGGCGCTCACCTTCGAAATACTCTCCGATCTCGCGCGCGGCCTGTGCCAGCACCTCCTGTGCGGTCTGTACCTCCTGCGCCGGTATCTCCTTTTTACGCGTCTCCGCCCCGGGACAGGCCTGCATCGTCCCGGTCGTTGCCTCTCCGTCCGCTTCGCGGCCGAAGCGGATGGCCACGAGGGCCCTCCCGTCGCACAGGAGGGTCAGCAGCCCGCAGGGCGTCGTGATCTTCTTGCGGTAGAGGCCCATCAGAGGTGCTCGAGCGTATAGTCGATCATCTTCTGGCGGACGTTGTGCGTGTCGTCGGGCATCATCGAGTGGTTCTGGTCCGGGTAGACCATCATGTCGTACTGCTTGCCGGCGCGGTTGAGGGCCCGGGCCATCTCGATCGTGTTCTGGAAGTGCACGTTGTCGTCCGCCGTGCCGTGGATCAGCAGCAGGCGCGTCTTCTCGTCGTCGAGCATGCGTGCGAAGTGGATCGGCGAATTTTCGTCGTATCCCGCGGCGTTGTACTGCGGGAGGTTGTTGTAGATCTCGGTGTAGATCGTGTCGTAGTAGCGCCACGACGTTACGGGAGCCACGGCGATGGCCATGCGGAGGAGCCCGAGCCCCTTCAGGGCGCAGCTCGTGGCCATGAAGCCGCCGTAGGACCATCCGTAGATGCCGATGCGGGCCGGGTCGATCCAGGGCTGCGCGGCCATGTGGCGGGCCAGCGAGAGCTGGTCCTCGACCTCCAGGGCGCCGAGGCGTCCGTAGGTCTGCTTCTTGAAGCGCTCGCCGCGGAAACCCGTGCCGCGGCCGTCGGTCGAGACCACGATGTATCCCTTATCGACCAGCGCATCCTCCCAGTCGAGCGACCAGCGGTCGGCGACCTGCTGCGAACCGGGTCCCGAGTACTGCGTCAGCAGCACGGGGTAGCGCTTCGAGGGGTCGAAGTCGCGCGGCTTGACGATGTAGGCGTTGAGCGTGTCGCCGCGTTCGGTCGTGAAGGTGAAGAACTCCTTGACGGGACGCCGCGTGGCGGCGAGCTCCTCGCGCAGGGCGCGGCTGTCGGCCAGCGTGCGGACCGGCGTGCCCTCGGCGTCGCAGATCTCCACGCGGTTGGGCGTCGTGGCGTTCGAGAAGGTCGTGATGCAGTACTTCATGCCGCGGCTCGGAACCACCGTATAGTAGCCTTCGCCGGTCGTCAGGCGGCGTTTCTCCTTGCCGTCGAGCCGCACGCTGTAGAGGTTGCGGCGCAGGGGCGAGGTCTCCGTCGAGAGGTACCAGACCCGCTTGCCGTCGGTGCCGACGACGGCGGTTACCTCCCACGGGCCTTTGGTTACCTGGGCGAGGAATCCGCGGCGGATGCTGTAGAGATAGAGGTGCATGTATCCCGTATGGCTCTCCTGGCGGACCAGGAAGCGGTCCTTGTCCACGAAGGTGATCGTCGCGTCGTCCACCCGCTCAACATACTGCTGCGAGCGTTCGTCGTAGATTACGCGCTGGGCGCCGTGCGGTTCGCAGAGCACCACCTCGAAGGTGTTCTGGCGCCGGTTGAGGCGGTAGTACCACAGCCGTCCGTCGGGCGTGTAGCCGATGCGGGGAATATACTGGTCGGTCTCGCTGCCCGTGTCGATGCGGCGTTTGGCCCCGCTTGCCAAGTCGGCGACCCACAACTCCACGACGGAGTTCTTCTCCCCGGCCTTGGGGTATTTGAACGAGTAGGCCGTGTTGTAGAGCTGGCCGTCGAAACGCATCATCTCCATGAGGGGCACCTGCGATTCGTCGAAACGCAGGAAGGCGAGCTGCGTGCCGTCGGGCGAGAAGGCGTAGGCGCGCGTCGTGCCGAACTCCTCCTCGTAGACCCAGTCGGTCGTGCCGTTGATGATCGAGTTCCAGGCGCCGTCGTCGGTCAGCCGGAGGGTCTTGCGGCTCTGGATGTCGTAGACGTAGAGGTCGTTGCGGTCCGAATAGACGATCCGGCTTCCGTCGGGCGAGAACGAGGCGTCGCGCGGCGCCTCGGCCTCGGTCAGCACGGGCTGTACGCGGCCGTCGGCCACCAGCTGGTACTGCGTGGTGTAGGAGTGGCGGTAGATCGGATGGCGTCCCGAAGCGATGAGGATCATCCGCTCGTCGGGCGAGAAGCTGTAGTCGGTGATGGCGAGATTCGGCGTGGGAACAGGGAGCAGCGAAACCCCTTCGCCGGCCGTGGCGTAGGCGTATCGGCGGATGTCGTTCCCCTCGCGGACGGTGTAGTGCTCGCCGTCGGCCATCGAGCGGATGCCGTAGACGCGTTCGTTGAGCGAGTTGAGCCGGGCGATTTCGGCGTATTCGTTTTGAGCCTGGACGCCTGCCGCACAGAACAGGGCGGCAGCCAGGAGGGTTGCTTGGATATTCATCATTCGTATTGTTTTGTGCCGCCGGCATGCATCGGACGGCCGTATGGGTTCTTCCCGGTATCGGAAGGATCAGATATCCTCGACGTCGAAGTCGTAGCCGAGGCGTTTGCCCGTTACGAACTTCGAGTTGTCCATCTTCGTGTTGAACTGGTCCACCGTAACGCGCTTGTTGTCCTCATAGGGGGGCATCAACAGGTCGAAGTCGAGCGAGAAGGCGATGGCCGACTCGAGGATCGCAACCAGCGCCTCGCGGTCGATCTCCGCGTGCCCGAACTCCATGGCCCGCATCGAGGTCTGCTGCTTGCCTTCGGCGAAGTAGCAGCGTTCGCGGTTGATGAAGATCCGCCCGATAAGGTAGCCCTCGTCGGCGTTGCGATTGAACTTGAACGAGTCGGAGAGGAAGTTGTAGATATTGATGACGCCGCAGTAGGAGTTCTCGCGGTCGGCCTGCACATAGGGGGTCTGCCAGACCAGATGGTTGGCGTCGAACTCGAAGACGTCGGTATGCATCTGGAAGATCAGCAGATCGTTGGCCACCTGCAGCTGGGCCTCGAACTTGCCGCGGTCGCGGTATTCGATGCGGACTCTGCGGTCGAGTTTGCCGTCCAGGTCGTCGTCCATCTCCGATGCCATCTCCAGCAGCGTCTCCTTCAGCAGGTTGAACGCCCAGAACGTATTGTCGAAGACCTTTTGTTTGAGGGAGGATTTGCGGACGATCGTATCGAGGATACGCTTCCGCAGGGGAACAGTTTCCATATTGTCGGGATGCGTGGTTTATTGAATGCGTATCTGGCGCCCCTTTTCGAGCGTCTGGTTTTTCTTCAGGTCGTTGAGCCGTTCGATCGAGCGCATGCGGATGCCGTACGACTGTGCTACGGCGTAGGCTGTCTCGCCCTCGCGGCAGATGTGGTGGCGGGCATTGCCCTCCCAGCGCTTCTTCTTGCGCTCGATGTAGACCACTTCGTTCGGCATCGGCTGGGCCTTCTTGTCTTTCAGGTCGTTGAAGCGGCGCAGGTTGCCCGCCGAGATGCGGAACTTTTCGCCGATGTTCTCGAACGAATCCTTCTCCTTGGCCAGGACGTAGTGCACGCCGTTTGTAACGTAGACGTTGTAGCCCTCGTGGGCGTTGATCGTTACGCGGTAGTTGTCCGGGTCGATGGCCGTGGAGGCGGCGGGCGTCTCCACGCTGCTCTGCGACGAGAACCACTCCTCGGGATCGCGTTCGAGGCCGTAACGCTGGGCATAGAGCCGTTCGCCGTCCTGCCGGTCGAGCAGGTAGAGCTGATTCTCCTCGATGATGCGCACCAGACGCTGCGCATAGTCCGGCGCCGTGGCGTATCCCGCGGCCTTCAGACCCCGGGCCCAGCTTTTGTAGTCGTCCGAGGCGTAGGCGAACAGCGAGTCGTAGCGCGGCTGCGAATCGAGGAACTCGGCATGGTCGTGGTAGGAGGCTTCGACCGTGGGGTAGGCGCGGAAGCATTCGCCCTTGGCGTCGTCGTCGTGGTAGACCCTTTCGCCGCGCCAGTTGCTCTTGCACTTGATGCCGAAGTGGTTGTTCGAGCGTTGGGACAGCAGGCTGTTGCCCGAGTCCGATTCGAGGATACCCTGGGCCATGGTGATGCTGGCCGGGATGCCGTAGCGTTCCATCTGTTCGATGGCGATATGCTTGTAGCGGTCGATATACTCTTCGCGGGTCTGCCGGATCTGGGCGCGGAGGGTGCCGCAACACCCGAAAAGCAGGATTCCCGTGAGGGATATTGCAATTCTCGAAATATTCATTAACTTTGTTTAAAGTTTGAGGACAAAGATATAATATTCCGCCGAAAATACCAATTTATAATAAAAGCAGCCGAACCATGTTTACCGAAAATGCCAACCGGATCTTTACCCGCGCCATCGAGGACTATCACCGCTGGGACGATGTGGACCACCCCGAAGAGAACCCCTTTGAGCCGGGATCGATCGACCATCTGCTCTATGCGAAGAACTGGATCGACACGGTACAGTGGCATCTCGAGGATATCATCCGCGATCCGCAGATCGATCCGGTCGAGGCGCTGAAGATCAAGCGCCGCATCGACCGCTCGAACCAGGACCGCACCGACATGGTCGAATACATCGACTCCTACCTGCTTGAGAAATACCGCGACGTGCGGCCTGCGGCCGATGCGCGGCTCAATACCGAAACCCCGGCGTGGGCCATCGACCGCCTGTCGATTCTGGCGCTGAAGATCTACCACATGTCCGTCGAGACGCATCGCGGGGATGTGGACGCGGCGCACCGCGAGGCCTGCGCGCGCAAGTTGGAGGTGCTGCTCACGCAGCAGAAGGACCTCTCGCGGGCCATCGAGGAGCTGATCGAGGATATCGAGGCGGGCCGCAAGTACATGAAGACCTACAAGCAGATGAAGATGTACAACGACCCGTCGTTGAATCCCGTGCTCTATGCCTCGAAAAAGTAAGGGCGATCTTCCCCGGCACCTGCTGGTGTTCCGCACGTCGGCCATGGGCGACGTCGCGATGCTGGCGCATGCCGTGCGGGCGCTGAAGGAGGCCTGTCCTTCGCTGCGTGTAACGATCGCCACGCAGGCGCTTTTCCAACCCTTTTTTGCGGGCCTCGACGTCGAATTCCTGACTGCCGACGTGAAGGGTGCCCACCATTCGCTGCGGGGCATATGGCGCCTGGCCGCCGAGGCGCGGCGCCTGGGTGTGGATGCCGTGGCGGATGTCCACGGGACGCTGCGCTCGAAGACCTTCGGACTTTCGATGCGGCTACGGGGTATTCGCGTTGCCGACATCCGCAAGGGACGCGACGAAAAGAGGGCGTTTATCCGATGCGGCGGCCGCGGCATGGAACCTCTGCGGCATACCGTGCTGCGTTACTGCGACGTCTTCCGGCGACTCGGATTTGAATTTGAGGATCCCCGGCCGGCCCGGCCGGCTCCGCGTCCCAATCCCTTCGGGTCGAAGGCGGGGCGCTGGATCGGATTCGCTCCCTTCTCGGCGCAGCCGGGCAAGACCTATCCCGAGACGCAGGCGCGGGAGGTCGTAGACCTGCTTGCCGCGCAATACGAACGGGTTTTCATCCACAGCGGCGGGGGTACCGAGGCGGAGCTCGCCCGGGAGATGGAACGGGCCTATCCCAACGTTACGGCCCTGTATGGCAAGGTGCGGCTCGCCGGCGAGATGGACCTGATCTCCCACCTGGACTGCGTCGTGTCGATGGATTCGCTGGTCATGCATCTGGCTTCGCTCGTGGCGACGCCCGTCGTGTCGGTTTGGGGCGCCACACATCCCGGACTGGGATTTCTCGGTTACGGAAGCTCGATGGACCATGTCCTGCAGGCCGATATGGAGTGCCGGCCCTGTTCGGTCTTCGGTAACCGCCCGTGCCGCTACGGGGATTACCGCTGCATGGCTGCCGTGTCGCCCGCGCAGATTGTCGCCGCGGTCGAAAAGGTGCTTGCCGGGTGCGGATAGCGTAAAGAGATCGTTTTCGGGAGAGAGACAGAACCCCGGATCGCCAGGTGCGGTCCGGGGTTTTTCATGCGTCGTGCACGGCCTTTTCCGACGGCGGCCTACCGCTTGAGGACGACAATGCCGTTCGGCACGGAGCGTTCGCCCTCGTGGTCGTAGCGGCGGTTATCCGTCGGGTGGTTCAGCACCCCTTCCTGTCGGGTCCAGAGCGACGAGGAGCCGCCGCCGTCGAGGTTCAGCGCCTCGGTCAGGCCCAGCTGCCGGGCGATGTAGGCCGTCTCGGCGACGGTCGTTCCGGCGGCCTGCTCCTTGAAGCGTCCGTCGATGACCAGCAGCACAACCTTCCCGTCGGGGCGCGTGCCGACCACCGTGCGGGGATGGCGCCGCGTGAAGATCGCGTCTTCGGTATCGTAGCTCTGTTCGCGTCCTTCATGGACCAGCATCGGTCCGGCGACGAGCGCCTGCCGGTAGCGGCGGGCGATGCGTGCGTAGTCCGTGGAGTCGCAGGGAAAGACCTCGACGCGGTTGCCCTTGCGGCCGCGGGCGGCCACGACGCCGTTCGAGAGCGGCGAGTTGTGCATCGTGCCGCGGTTTACGACCTCCCCGTCGGAGAGGGTGAAGGTGATCGGCTCCACTTCGCGCATGTTGAAGTAGCTGCCGTTGATGGCTGCTTCGGCTCCGGCCTCCTGCCCGATGCGGCTCGGGATGCGGCCGCGCCCTTCGACCTGCACCACGCGGGTCGAGAATGCGCGGGCGGGGTAGATGACCAGGGCGAGGTGCTGCGGGGCGCCGAAAAGCTCGACCTGCGTCGTGCGGGCCTCGGCACCGTCGCCGAGCGGCGTCGTCTGCCAGCGGGCCGTGGCCAGCGCCACCGAATCCCGGGCGCTCTGTGCTGCGGCCGGGATAGTCAGCAGCAGGAGCAGTGCTGCGGTGAGATATCGTTTCATGGTGCCGGGCGTTTTCAATGTTTTTCTCCTTTCAGGTAGGCATCGATGGCCCGGGCGGCGGTGCGCCCGGCCCCCATGGCGAGGATCACCGTGGCGGCACCCGTTACGGCGTCGCCGCCGGCGAAGACGCCCGGACGTGTGGTGGCGCCTTCGGCATCGGCCGTGATGCAGCCCCGGCGGTTGGTCTCCAGCCCTTCGGTCGTCGAGGCGATGAGCGGGTTGGGCGAGGTGCCGAGGGCCATGATGACCACGTCGCACTCCAGGTCGAACTCCGAGCCGGGCTTGACGACCGGCGCGCGGCGGCCGCTCTCGTCCGGCTCGCCGAGCTCCATCTCCACGCAGCGCAGGCCGCGGACCCAGCCGCGTTCGTCGCCGAGCACCTCGACCGGGTTGGTGAGCATCCGGAAGCGGATCCCCTCCTCGCGGGCGTGATGCACCTCCTCGGCGCGTGCCGGGAGCTCCTTTTCGGAGCGTCGGTAGATGATCGTCGCCTCGGCGCCCAGCCGCTTGGCCGTGCGCACGGCATCCATGGCGACATTGCCGCCGCCGACCACCGCCACACGCTTCCCGACATAGATCGGCGTGTCGTAGCTGCTGTCGTAGGCGTGCATGAGGTTCGTGCGTGTGAGGAACTCGTTGGCCGAGACCACGCCGTTGAGGTTTTCGCCCGGGATGCCCATGAAACGCGGCAGCCCGGCTCCCGAACCGATGAAAACCGCCTCGTAACCCTCGTCGTCCATCAGCGAGTCGATCGTTACGGTGCGTCCCACGACCACGTCGGTCTCGATCCGCACGCCGAGGCGCTTCACCTCTTCGATTTCGCGGGCGACGATCCGCTCCTTCGGAAGGCGGAACTCCGGAATGCCGTAAACCAGTACGCCGCCGACCTTGTGCAGTGCCTCGAAGATCGTAACCTCGTAACCGGCCTTGGCCAGGTCGCTTGCGCAGGCCAGGCCCGCCGGGCCGCTGCCGATGACGGCGACCCTGTGCCCGTTGCGGGCGGGCAGGGGCGTTGCGGACGTTTGGTCCGCATGTTCGAGTTTCCAGTCGCCGACGAAGCGCTCGAGTTTTCCGATGGCTACGGCTTCGCCCTTGATGCCGAGGATGCAGGAGCCTTCGCACTGGGTCTCCTGCGGACATACGCGGCCGCAGATCGAGGGCAGCGAACTGTCGCGGGCGATGATCGCCGCCGCATCGGCGAAGCGGCCCTCTTGCAGGGCAGCGATGAATTCGGGGATCGAGATCCCCACGGGGCAGGCCTCGACGCAGCGGGGTTTCTTGCAATGGAGGCATCGCGAAGCCTCGAGGACGGCCTCTTCGGCATTGTATCCGTAGCACACCTCCTCGAAGTTGGCGGCCCGGAGTGCTGGATCCTGTTCGCGCACCGGCACGCGCGGTATCTTGTTTGCCATGATCTATTTGTCCAATCCGATTCTACATACATGTCCGGCCTCGCGCTCGGCCTCGATGGCCGCGGCACGCTGCTCCTGCGTGCGGTACATGCCCTGACGGCGCATCGCCTCGTCGAAATCGACCTCGTGTCCGTCGAACTCGGGACCTTCGACGCAGGTGAAGCGGGTCTTCCCGCCGACGGTAACGCGGCAGGCGCCGCACATGCCCGTGCCGTCCACCATCAGCGTGTTGAGCGATACGGTGGTCTTCAGAGCGTATTTCCTGGTGGTGAGGGCCACGAATTTCATCATGACCATCGGCCCGATGGCCACGCATTCGTCGTAGTGTTTCCCCTCGGCGATGAGCTGTTCGAGTCGTTGGGTTACCAGACCGTGGAATCCCTCCGATCCGTCGTCCGTCGTGATGTACAGGTTTCCGGCTACGGCGCGCATCGGCTCCGTGTAGATGAGCATGTCGCGCGTCTTGGCGCCGATGATGACGTCGGCTTCGATGCCGTGCTCGTGCAGCCACTTCACCTGCGGATAGACCGGAGCGGTTCCGACGCCTCCGGCGATGAAGATGAAACGTTTGCCGCGCAGCTCCTCGGGCCGTGCGGCGACGAAGGCCGAGGGGTGTCCCAGCGGGCCCACGAAATCGGCAAGGGCGTCGCCTGCGTCGAGTGCGCAGATCTTGCGCGTCGAGGCGCCGATGGTCTGGATGACGATCGTAACGCTGCCCTGTGCGGCGTCGTAGTCCGAGATGGTGAGGGGGATGCGTTCGCCGTGCTCGTCGGCGCGGGCGATGACGAACTGCCCGGGCTGTGCCGCACGGGCGACACGCGGAGCGAGGATCTTCATCAGCCAGATATTCTCGGCCAATGCCTCCTTTTCAAGAATGGGGTACATGGATTTTTCGTATCGTTTCTGTTTGTCGTGTCAGTCTTCGATGACCGCCGTGGTGCGGATGCGGCGCATCGGCCGCAGCGGGTCGTTCGTAATGAGTAGCAGGAAACTGCTTCGGGCTCCGTAACCGCCGCCGTGGGGGTCGAACAGCACCTCGACTTCGCGGGAGCCGCCGGCGGGAATCGTCGTACCTGCTTCGAGCGATGTGGAGATCGCCTTGCCGCACTCCACGGCCCGGACGATCAACTCGCCCGGCCCGGTGTTCGACAATGTGAAGGTGATCGTCTGTATGGGAGCTCCGTGTTTCACGGTGCCGTATTTCAGGACATTGGTCGATACCTCGCTGCGGGGTTCCTGGCCTTTGGGCAGACTGGCGGGGTTGTCGGTGCCGATGCCGTGGGTAACGAGTGTTATGCCGCGGCTTTTTCCATTGACGAAAAGCTCCTGGGCGTCGCGCAGGGTCCCGTAGCGGGGCGCTTCCGCAGGAATGAGGTACGAGAAGTTGATCTGTCCGGGAGCTCCGGCCTCAAGGCGCTTCGGACACTTGGTCTGTAACAGCCCGCTCCGAATGGAGGGATCGGGGCGCAGTTCGATATCGAGCGGTTGATCCGAGGTGTTGATGCAGCTGATGGCCGACTGCGCGAATACTCCGGGATGTATATAGGTGAAGGTGCACAGCGTGGAGGTAAGGCGCAGCCCGTTGCCCGCATCCACGGGATAGAGCTCCTCGACACTCTTCTTGCGCGGTATGACGCTGCCCCGGATGGTGAGCGTAGCGATACGTTTCCGTTCCGAGGAGTAGACCCAGAGTTCCCGGTTGAAGGAGCCGGGGCGGTCCGCCGGATCATAGGTTGCCGTGATCTGCGTCTCAGCTCCCGGAAGTACGGGCTTGCGCGAAAAACTGGGCACGGTGCAGCCGCAGGTGGTCGTAACGTCGAGAATTACCAGCGGGCGGTCCGTGGTGTTCCGTCCCGTGAAGGTGTGGCTTACGGGACCGTCGGTCTCCTCGATCGACCCGAAGTCCCAAACGGCGGGCTCGAAGGAGAGCTGCTGCTGGGCCGAAACGCCTGCGGCGCATAACGTGCAGAGAATGAAAGTTATTGCAGTCTTCAGATTCTTCATATCGCTTTTCGTGTGTATGCAAAGGTACATTTTTTCGCAAAAAAACGCGCAATAATTTTGCGGGAATGAATTTTTGCTATATATTTGCACTCCGAAAACGGGTAATACCGGGTTCGAAAAGCCTGAATAGCTCAGTTGGTTAGAGCACATGACTGTTAATCATGGGGTCCTAGGTTCAAGTCCTTGTTCAGGCGCAGATGCGCGAGGGTTGCGTAAGGTTCTTTTGAAAACGCCTGCAAACGGCCGATTGAAAACGAAAAAATCGCCTTGTGGATTTTGGAGTTTGAAAAAAAGAGTTACCTTTGCAGTCCCGAGCCATTTTTAGGGGAGCTTAGCTCAGCTGGTTCAGAGCGTCTGCCTTACAAGCAGAGGGTCGGGGGTTCGAATCCCTCAGCTCCCACAACTTCAACGATCAACGACTTACGGAAACGTGAGTCGTTTTTTTATTTCCCCCGCCATCATCTTTTCCCGAAAGTGCAGGCGCCCAATTTGGGTGCAATTTCTTTTAAATCAATGCGTTGATATTTAGGTGGGCGCTTGTGAGGTGCGGATATGGCATTTTAAGCCGAAGCAAAGTCAAGAATAGGTCATTTCCTCCCAAATTCAGAAGAACAAAGTTCGCCTTCCAGCCGAATTATTGTTGGAAGAAAAGATAGTTTTGGCGAAATTTGTGCTGCAATACCCCGAAAGAGTGTTGTGTATTGAAAAACATTTCCTAATTTTGTGTAGCT
>DWWQ01000034.1 GCA_019119615.1 Candidatus Alistipes stercoravium
AACCACCAAATCTTTTCGAAAGATTTTTTTTCGAATATTTTTCAGAACCTTCATCGCTTCATTTCAGACTTGCTGTCTTATCGGAAGCGGGTGCAAAGGTAAGGCAAATTTTCGAATCTCCAAAAGATTTCGGAACTTTTTTCAAAATTTTTCAGAACCCTTTCCAGCGCCCCGGAGAAGCGTTTTTCTCTCGAAGCGGGTGCAAAGATAAGTACTTTTCCGGACAACTTCCAAATATTTCGAGGACTTTTTTTCTGCCCGTTTCGAAGCCGCATTCTCACACTCCTATCCGTCAGCAAGTTAGTTGTAAAAAATTTTTAATATCTTTGCAGTACCTGTCGAAATGGACCATGAAACGTTTTATAATATATATAGGTATACTTGTTGCGGCCATATCGTGCAGACCGCAGCACCGGAATCTGCAAAGCGGCGATCTGCTGTTTCAGGTCGGGAAGGGCTCCGAAATGGAGCAGGCGATTACGACTGCCACGGAACAGCACAATACGCTCAACTTCACGCATGTAGGCATTGCAATCCTCAAGGAAGGGGCCGATTCGGTACTGGAAGCCACCTCGGAAGGAGGCGTTCGGATGACGGCGATGGAGGAGTTTCTGCAACGGGCGGCCCAAGACAAGAAAGGACGGCCGCTGGTCGTGGCAATGCGTTTGCGCGACACAGCGGGACTTGCCGCTTCGGTCCGGCGGGCCAGGGCCTGTCTGGGACTCCCCTACGACTACGCCTTCGGGCCCGACAACGGAAAGTATTATTGCAGCGAACTGATCTGGGAGAATTACCGCACCCCGGACAGCGTGCGGCGCTTCACGGCGCGGCCGATGAACTTCCGGGCACCGGACGGGACGATGCCCCACTTCTGGGTCGAGTTGTTCGAGCAGCTCGGAGAACCCATCCCGGAAGGTATTCCGGGAACCAATCCGAACGGCATGGCCCAGGACCCGCAATTGCAGGAGGTCGGACGCTGGTTCTGATGCGGATCAGACGATCCGCTCGACGGTAATATCGGGATCGGCCCGCAGCAGTTCGACGAAGCCCTCCTCCGAAGCGGCACCCTTGGCGCGAATGACCAGCGTAGCGCGGTAGACGACGCCCTCGGGCGTCCGGTCGGTTTCGACTTCATACGAAACGATGGCGTAATCACGGCCTTCGAGCTGGCGGAAGGCCTCCTCGATCTTCCTGCGCTCCGCAGCCGAGAAGACGATCATCGTACGCCGGCGGCCGATACCGCCGAAGAAAAGCGTAAGTACCTCCAGCCCGAAGAGTGTGAGCAGCGTCGCGGCTCCGGCCACGACATACATGTGCGCTCCGGCGGCCAGGCCGATGCCGGCCGTGGCCCAGAGGCTGGCGGCCGTCGTCAGGCCGCGGACCAGCTGGCGGTGGATGATGATCGTGCCGGCGCCGATGAAGCCGATACCGCTGACGACCTGCGCCGCAATACGGCTCGGATCGAGCCGCAGGCCGTCATGCGAGGCGAGGAAATCCTCGAATCCGTACTGGGATACGATCATCATCAGGGCGCTGCCCAGCGCCACCAGAAAATGGGTGCGGAAGCCCGCATCCTTGACCCGATATTCACGATCGAGGCCGATAACCGTGCCGCATAGGCCCGCCACACACAGCCGCCAAATGAAATTCCACTCCATATTATCTCCAAACTCAGATTACCGGCAATGAATCCTTCACGACCGGCATGCAGAAACAAATATACGAAAATCGGCCGGTATTCGAAGTTTTTGCCCCGCAAAGATTGCAGCATGAGAAATTTTTCGTACTTTTGCAGGCTAAGTTTAACCAATTAACTGTTTACGACAATGCCAAAGATGAAAACCAATGCCGCGGCGAAGAAGCGTTTTACCTTCACCGGCACAGGAAAGATCAAGCGCAAGCACGCTTATCACAGTCACATCCTGACCAAAAAGACGACGAAACAGAAGCGGAACCTCTGCTATTCGGGTATCGTTTCTGCAGCCGATGAGGCCAAAATCAAGAACCTGCTCGTAAAATAATCCGAAACAGGCTCCTGCGCCTCCCTTGGGAGGCAACCGAGGAGAATCGAATGCGGCGTGCGGTGCGCAGGCACCCCCAAGAGTCCGACGATGCCGCAGACGTGAATCCCCGGGGAACAAACAAAACCGGTCGGACTCAAAACCGGAGCGAATCAGCCCCGAAGAACGCGGGAGAACCGCGTCGCTGACAGCTCTTCAAAAACTTTTACGTTATGCCACGTTCAGTAAATGCCGTTGCGTCCCGCGCACGCAGAAAAAAAGTTTTGAAACTTGCCAAGGGTAACTTTGGTTCAAGGGGAAACGTTTGGACCGTTGCGAAAAATACGGTCGAAAAGGGCTTGCAGTTTGCCTATGCACACCGCCAGCTCAAGAAGAGGACCTTCCGTTCGCTGTGGATCACGCGTATCAACGCCGCAGTCCGCGCCCAGGGAATGACCTATTCGCAGTTTATCGGCAAGCTCAATGCCAAGGGTATCGTCCTGAACCGCAAGGTTCTCGCCGACCTGGCCATGAACGAGCCGAAGGCATTCGAAGCAATCGTTAAAGAGGTTAAATAGCAGATCCGCAGGCGGCCCCGTGCCGCAGCCGATCAAAAGCCGCCGGGAAGGTTCGGATCCCTCCGAAAACCACACGGCAGCAACCCGACAGGGGTTCCGGTCCAGAACCGGAGCCCCTGTTCTTTTTACGGGACAACGGGGCAGGGACGAGAAGCGCTTGCAGGTCGTGTAAGGTGCCATGAACGGGCAGGTGCCCTGCCAGACCGACAGATAAAACCGGCATCCGCCCGATCAGGCAGATGCCGGTTGGCATATTTCAAAAGAGTATCTACTCCTCGACGGGAACGAATGCCCCCTTGTCGAGGCCGCACAACGGGCAGCTCCAGTCGTCGGGGATCTCCTCAAAGGAGGTTCCGGGAGCAATACCCGTCTCGGGATCGCCCTTCGCAGGGTCGTAGACATAATCGCAGGCCGTGCAGCGGTAACGCCGCGGGATGCAGCGGTCCGCGACCTTTGCCCAGTCGATCAACTCCCAGAAGGCGGCAATGAAGTCGGCGCGCCGGTTGCGGTAGTCGATATAGTAGGCATGCTCCCAGACATCGATCGTCATCACGGGACGCAGTCCTTCGGTCATCGGGTTGCCGGCATTCGGGCGCGCCACGATGGAGAGATGCCACGACTTGTCGGCGACGAGCCACACCCAGCCCGAACCGAAAAGGCCCAGCGCCGCCTGCGTGAACTGCTGGCGGAAGTTCTCGACCGAGCCGAAATCCCGTGCGAGCAGGGCCGCCAGTTTCTCGGGCATCGGCTTCTGCGCGGGAGTCAGCATCCGGAAGAAAAAGGTGTGGTTCCAGCTCTGCGCCGCGTTGTTGAAGACCGCGCCGTCGGCCCGGCGGACGATCTCCCCGAGCGGCATCGTCTCGTAGGGCGTGCCGACGATGAGCCGGTTCAGGTTGTCGATATAGGTTTGCAGATGTTTCCCGTAGTGGTACTCGATCGTCTCGAGGCTCATCTTCGGAGCAAGGGCCTCCGGTGCATAGGGAAGCTCGGGCATAACGTGTTTCATGGTTCGCGTATATTTTAAGTTTCGGGAAAGATAAAAAAAATTCCGGTCCGTTATTCATGCGGACCGGAAAAAGCGATCATCCGAACGACACGCATCACGGCGCATGCCGCAGCGGATCAGAAGTTGGCCTTGATGCCGGCCGTGAAACGGGCGCCCAGTTCGGGATACCACAGATATTCGTACAGCCGCTGGTTGATGAGATTGCGGCCCTCGGCGAAGAAGGTTATGCGATTCGAGATCTTCCAGTCGAAATCAACGCGCAGATCGACACTAAGGGGAATCTCCACCCGGGAAAAACGGTTGCTGACCTCCGCCGAACCGTCGCTGCCGGAAATGACCTCGACATCAAAGGTGTTCCACGTCCGGGCATTCTGCATCACGGCCTCCACGCCGAAGCCGATCTTCCGACCCTCGTAGCGGGCTCCGAAATTGGCAGTGAAAGCGGGAGCTTCGCTGCTCCACTTCTGCTCGTCGTTGTAGGCATACCCGTGAACGCCGAGATCGAATTTCAGCACGTTCAACGGACGGTATTCGATCTCGCCGTTGAACGACGTTACGGTCTGACGCCCCATATAAGGAGAGAACAGACCCGTGAAGGTTTCACTGCGGGTTCCGGCACCGTCGTCGCGGATATCACGGAAGGCCATCCAATAGACATGGTTGTCGTGGATCGTAAGTCCGGCATAGGCCCGGTAGGAGAAACGGTTGTTCCAGAGCGTGCCGTTCAGGCCGAAGCGGCCGTTATAGTCCACCGAACTGCGGTCCAGCCACTCGGAAGCGGTGTAGGGATTCCGGTACATCATCGATCGCAGGCTGTTGTCATTAACGCTGCCGTCCACTTCGAGGAAGGGCTTGAGCCCCGGAGTTCCGAGGTTGAAGTCGAGGTGTGCAAAGGGGATGAGGTAGTTGCCGGTCTCCACGATCGGTTCGGGGTCGGCGGCAGCCTCCACACGGTCGCGGTAGAAGTCGGCTCCGACCTCCAACCGCACGACACCACCCCGGAAACCGTAGCGCAGGGCGGCATGGAAAAGTCCCTGGGAGGTACCGTCGAAGTACTTCTCCCCCGCCAGATATTCATAGCCCAACGTGGCCGAAAGCATATGACGGCCGAAAGCCCGGGCGATGCGGCCGTATCCCTCCAGCGACAGTTGCCGTCCCGGATCACTCCCCACGGCCCAGTCGGAATGGTCGAAAAACATCCCGCCGCGCAGCACCACCTCGAAATTCGTGCGTTCAAGGTTCTGGAACCCGTCGCCGAAACGCAGCAGGAGGTTGGCATCGCCGAAATCGGCCATCGATCCCGGAGCCGGGAAGAGCTCGCTGCCCGGAGCGGCAAAGGCACCGTAGCGATGATACATGCGGTTGTCGTACGAGAGTTCCCCCTCGAGGATATGGCGCCCAAGATATTTGCCCGCGGCGACGCCAGCGCGGTTTTTCATCTGCACGGAGTTGTTGTCCGCCACGCCGAAATCGTTGCGGATATCGGCATAGCGCCCTTCGTGGTTGATATAGCCGGTCAGATAGCCCGTCGAGGGATTCTGCGTCGTGGCGTAGAAGTCCAGCACCGAATTGAGCGGATAACCCGCGCCGACCTTCAGGTAGAAGGGCAGCGGGCGGTTGAACTCCCAGTAGGTTACCGTGGCGGGACGGATCGGGCGCGTCGTCAGCGTCGTGCGCAGCGACAGCGGCGTAATCGTATAGTCGATCTCGGGCCGCATCTGCGTCGTATCGGTCATGTCGGGCTCCACGGCCAGCTTCGAGGCGCTCTCCACACGCGGCACATAGGCCTTCGTAACCTCGACCTGCTTTTCGACCTGCGCCGCAGCCAGCTGCGGCAGCGCCGCCATCAGCAGGGCGGCCAGTATCACTTTTTTCATCATCAGTTCAGTTTTGCGATTCGCGCCTTGGCTTCGTCCACGATGCCGTCATCGGCCGGCGTATAGCCGTCGGCAACACTCTGGTAGGTGGCCCGGGCCTGGAAATTGTCGCCCTTGCGGACATAGACATCACCCAGAAGCAGGAAGGCCTTGGCCAGCCAGTAGGAGTCCGGTTCGCGGTCGGAATAGGCGAAGACGGCCTTCTCGGTGGCATCCATGTCGCCGCTTTCGAAGAGGGATTCAATAACATAGTAGGCCGCTTCGGAACCTTCGCGGCTCTTCACCTCCTTGGCCAGTTCGCGGTAGAGCTTCACGGCCTCCGCCTTGCGGCCCTCCGAGCGCAGCTGCCCGGCCCAGGCATAGCGGGCCTCGCGCAGGGCCGTAGCCCCGGCATCCGAATGCCCGATGACATCGGAGGCCATCGCCTCGATCTTCGCACGGTCGCCCGTTGCAACCGTTGCGCGGACATAACCCGTCATCGCCGCCTCGCGGCCCGTGGAGGTCGAAGCCGCATCGTACAGGCGCCGGTAGGCCGATGCCGCCTCGTCGTAGCGCTTGTCGGCAAAGGTCATCTCGGAGAGTTTCTCGAGCACCTGCTCCGTATAGCGGTTCGTACCCCGGTCGGAGAGCGTCGTAAGCGTCTCGATGGCCTCCGTGCGGGCTCCCGTGCGGAGGTAGCAGTCGCTCAAATAGTAGAGGGCATCGGTGAGGTAGTATCCCTTCGGGTAGTTATCGACATAGCCCTTGAGCGATCGGGCCGCCGCCTCGGGCGTTCCCGTCAGGTAGAGGTTCTGTGCCGCGACGAACGAGAGCGAGTCGCGCGAAAGAGCCGACAGGTCGCTCTCCATACCCGCCTTGGCGGCATAGTCGAAGTAGCCGTCGGCGTTGCCCTCCGAAACATAGATCTCGCGGATGCCCTGCATTGCCTCCTTCGCCTCGGTGGATTGCGGAGCCGACTCGACCACCATGTCGTAATAGCGGAGCGACTTCTCGCGGTTGCCCAGATTGAGGTAGGCAAGACCCAGATCCGACAGTGCCTGTGCCCGGCGGGGCGAGGAGGGATAGTCGGCAATGAATTGTTCGAGCTGCGCGGCACCCTCGGCATATTTCTCCTGGGCGATGAAGCTCCGGCCCAACTCATAGGAGGCCTCGCTCACATAGTCGCCCTCGCCGTCGGCAAGGATCTGCCGCAGGGCCTGCTGCTTCTCGGAGGTACGGCCCAGAATGCCGAGCGTAATGGCCCGCTTGTATCGGGCGTAATGGCGTTCCCCGGTACCGAGGGCGATGGCCCGATCGTACTCCCCTACCGCCGCGTCGAACTGCCGCTCGGCATACTCCACGTCGCCCAGCCGGTTGCAGGCGTCGGCGCGATAGCTGTCGCGGGGGGCATAGACCGAGAGGAACTTCTCGAACGAACTGCGGGCCTGCGACATGTCGTTGCGGTCAAAGGCGCAATAACCCAGGTTGTACCACGCCAGCGCATATTCGCGGGCATCGCGCGGCGCACGGCGCAGGTAGGCGTTGTACTTGGCCGCGGCAACCGGATAGTCCCCGCGCGAGAAGGCGATCTCACCCTGCCAAAAGTCGTTGAGCGCCGCATATTTGGGGCTGACATTCACCGCGGCAGATTCCGCAAGGTAGCGCTGCGCCGCCTGGAGATTCCCCTCGTTATAGGCCTCCAGCGCCCGGAAATAGGTGATTTTCTGCAGCGCGGCGCGGATTTCGGCATCCGAGGAGGGCATCGAACGGATGGCCCGGTAGGCCGCATCGTAGTCGCGCGAGTTGTAGTAGGCGGCAATGAGCAGCGTCCGCGCCTCGCCCACACGCGGCGAGCGGGGATAGCGGTCGATGTAGCGCGTCAGCATGTTGATCGCCCCGTTGAAGGCACCGCCGCCCAACTCGTACTGCAGCTTGGCGTAGTTGAACAGCGCATCTTCGGCAATCGTGGCGTCGAGCGCCTCGTCCGAAGCCATGGCAAAGGCCTTCATCGCCGACTCCTTGTCGCCGGCACGCAGGTAACAGTCGGCCAGGTGGTAGGAGGCGTTCTGCGTCAGGGCATCCTCCGCACCGCAGGCCTTGCGGAGCCACTCC
Organism: Candidatus Alistipes stercoravium; assembly: GCA_019119615.1. Taxonomy (GTDB): domain Bacteria; phylum Bacteroidota; class Bacteroidia; order Bacteroidales; family Rikenellaceae; genus Alistipes; species Alistipes stercoravium. The sequence continues at coordinate 7,553 of DWWQ01000034.1, forward strand.
GCAGCTTCGTCGTAGCGGGCCGTGCGGTAGAGCGAAAAGCCCAGCAGGTAGCTTGCATCGCGGTCCATCTCGCCGCCCGACCCGGTATAGGCCTCGAGATGCTCGATCGTGCGGTTGTAGTCCTCCAGATGGAACCATGACTCGGCCATGACGCGCTCCAGTTCGGCACGTCGTTCCGGCACGGCCTTGCGGGCCAGTTCCTCGCCGTGCTCGACGACATAGCGGTAGTTGCCCTCGCGGAATTCGATCTGCAGCAGGTAGTACGGCACAACCGCCCCGTAGGCGTCGCTCCGCGCCAACTGCGTGAAACCCTTCTTGGCCGGAGCATAACGCCCCTCGGCATAGTCGATATAGGATTTGTAGTAAAGGGCATGGTCGGCATATTCGCTGCGGGCGGGAATCCGCTCGAAATAGTCGTAGGCCGCCCGGTAGTCCCCTTCGGTAAAGGCGACATAGCCCATGCGGATGTCGTACTGCTCGCGCCGCGGAGCGCTCAAGGCCTTGTATTCGACCCGTTCAAGCGCCTCGCGCGCCAGTTTCATGTTTCCGACCGTACAATAGTACGAGCCCAGGGCAAAGCGCACGTCATTGGCATAGACCGAGCCGGGATAGCGGGCATCGAAGTCGCGGAGCGCTCCTTCGGCATCGGCACTGCCCAGCTCCACGGCACAGGCCGCCAGATAGTAGTCGATCTCCTCGCGGGCAGCCCGGTCGGCCGGTTCGAGGGCGGCCCGGGCCTGCAGGAATTCATGGCGCGCATCGCTCCAACGACCGTAGTCGAACAGATCGCGTCCCCGGGCAAGGGTCGTCTGAAGATCACCCTCCGCCTGCGCCGTTCCCGCACAAAGGAGCAGAAACGGCAGCAGCATATTCCGAATTTTTCGCATAGGCTTCATTCTTATGACGGACAAAGATAATATATCCCGAGCGCAAAGCCAAATTTGCAGGCACACTTTGCACACGGGATCGCCCGTCTGAAAAAGAGGCGCTTTCAACTCGGTTCGCTACTTGAACAGAACGGCCGCCGGGAACGATTTATTGCCGCGGTCGCGCGGACGACTCCGATAAACAGGGAAACGGACGGACCGATCGAAATCCGGCCCGCCCGACAAAATCGCATGATCCGCAGCATCCGCCGCATCAGGGCCGGATATCGCGGCAATTCTTCTTCAACGCAATCACACCGTCATCGAGTGCCACGACACCGTTGCGGGCCCGGAGCATGGTCCGCATGGTCGAAGCGTCGATGTTGTAGCAACGGACCGGACCGGTGCCGAAGTCATGCCACGAACCGTCGTAAAGCGGCTCGGGGGTAAGGCAGACGACCGTCTCGCCGCGTTCCGCGGCACGCTCCACCAGGCGGGCCATACGGCGGTTGCAGGGGGCGGAAAGGGCTTCGAACGAAGTTACGCAGAGCATGTAGAGGCGGCCGGGGGTCGCAAGAACCTGCTGCGTGGCATCACCGCCCTGACTATCGCGCAGGGCAAACTCCCCGATAAGCAGCGTCGTGGCCGGAACATCTCCTGTCGTACGCGTATCGACCCACTCCCACTCGTCGGCATTCTGCCACTCCGTATCGTCGAGCGAAAATTCGCGCTCCTCGCCCGTGCGGAGATTGCGGTAAACAAGCACCGTCTCCGCCTCCTCGCCGGAATCTTCCGCCGGAGCCTGCATCGCCTCGACGATGTTCACGCCGACCTTGTAGGGCAGGAAGTCGATCAACGGCAGGTGGATGTAGCAATAGTACCCCAGATACATGGAGACAAAAAAGAAGGTGCAGGTGAGCAGGATCTCCACAGGCTTGAAGGCGAAGATCTTGTCGGGCCGGTAGCGCCACCAGATGACAAAGGCCATCGGCAGCAGGATGAGATTCTTCAGGAAGGTCTCCCAGGGGGTGAGCTTCAGCGCCTCGCCGAAACATCCGCAGTCCTCGACGGGAATGACCGTGGCGCTCATGAAGGTGAGCACCGTAAAGAAGATCATCGACGCCAGGGCGAAGATCGAAATCAGGCGGATGCGGACCTTGAAGAGCAGCATGCAGCCCATCATCAGCTCGGCGCCGCATAGCCAGATCGAAAAGGTCATCGAGGCCGGTTCGAGCCACTCCAGACCATAGATCGAGAGGTATTCGTTCACTTTGAGCGCCGTACCCCACGGGTCGATGACCTTCGTGAAGCCCGAAAGGATGAAGGTCGCAGCCAGAATGATCCGGCAGAGGTTGGTCAGCAGTTTGAAGATTCGGTTCTGTCTCATCGGGAAGGTAGAATCGGCGCGAGTGCTACGCCTATTTTGGCAAAAATTTCCTCCGGACCCGCCATCGCACCCGAAGCATCGCAGCAATCGATCACCTGCAGCTGCGGATCACGGGCCGCGGCATCGAGATAGACCTCGCGCACGCGCCGCTGCAGGTCGAGGGCATCCTCGTGGATATCGCGGGCCCCCTGGAGGTAACTCCGGTCATCCCCTTCGCGCGTCCCGGCGAGTTTGCGCTCGGTAAACGAGAAGGGCACGTCGAGGAATAGCGACAAGTCGGGACGCGGCAGGTCGTTATGGATGAACTCCAGGTTGAGGATCCACTCCCGCAGCGCGTCGCGCGACGCACCGGCGGGCAGTTTGGCGCATTGGAACCCGACATTCGAATAGACGTAGCGGTCCAGCACCACGGCCTTGCCTTCGGCGAGCCACTGCCGGATCTGCGAAGCGGCCTCGGCCCGGTCGCCGGCAAAAAGCAGCGCCACCAGATAGGGATCGACGGCATCGACGCCCCCGAACTCGCCTCGCAGGAAACGGGCGATCAACGCGCCGTAGACCGGGGCGTCGAAACGCGGAAAATGGATGTATTCGCTCGCCACGCCCCGCTCCGCAAGCATCTGGCGCAACAGACGGATCTGGGTCGATTTACCCGCACCGTCCAAACCTTCGAGCACGATAAACATAACAGGTCAGTATGGTGGTTTCAACAGTTTTCTCATCCGCGCAGCATGCGCACGGCCCGCGCCACGCCGTCGGCCAGCGCATCGGCCTCGGCGAGCGTATTGTACAAGGCAAACGACGCCCGGCACATGCCCGTAACGCCGAAGTGATCCATCACCGGCTCGGCACAGTGCTGTCCCGTGCGGACGGCGATGCCCAGTTTATCGAGGATCATGCCCATGTCGTAGGGATGCACCCCCTCGACGTTGAACGAAACGATGGCGCACTTGTCGGCCGTCGTGCCGTAGATCCGCAGCCCGTCGATCGCCGCAAGACGCTCCTCGGCCCGCTGCAGCAGGGCCCGCTCGTAGGCCTCGATCTGCGCCGCATCGAACTGCCGCACGAAACGCACCGCCTCGCCCAGACCGATCGCCCCCACGAAGTCGGCCGTACCGGCCTCGAACTTGAGCGGCACGGGCGCAAAGGTCGTGCGCGCAAAGGTTACGCGATCGACCATGTCGCCGCCGCCGAGGAAGGGAGGCATCGCCTCGAGCAGCGCCCGCTTGCCGTAAAGCACGCCGATACCGGTCGGGCCGTAGAGTTTATGGCCCGAGAAGGCGTAGAAGTCGCAATCCAAAGCGCGGACATCGACACCGCCGTGCACCACCCCCTGACAGCCGTCCACAACGGCTATGGCTCCCGCGGCATGCGCCGCATCGATGACCGTGCGCAGGTCGGGGCGCGTGCCGAGCGTATTGGAGGCCTGCGTAACGGCCACCACGCGCGTACGCCCGTCGAGCAGCGTCGGGAGCAGCTCCGTACGGAGACACCCCTCATCATCGAAGGGCAGCATGCGGATCTCGGCGCCCTTGCGCTCGGCGAGCAGCTGCCACGGAACGAGGTTCGAGTGGTGTTCCATCTCGCTGATGACCAGATTGTCGCCCGCCTGCACGAAACGCTCGCCCCAGGCATAGGCCACCGTATTGAGCGACGCCGTGGCTCCGGCCGTGAAGACAACCTCCTCCTTTTCGGCTGCGCCGATGAAGTCGGCGATTTCGGCCCGGGCCGCCTCGAACTGCTCGGTGGCCTCCTCCGAAAGCAGGTGCACCCCGCGGTGGATATTGGCGTTCGTCTCCCGATAGAGCGATGCGACCTTGTCGATCACGCATTGCGGCTTCTGGGCCGTGGCCCCGCTGTCGAGGTAGACGAGCGGTTTGCCATAAACCTGACGCGAGAGGATCGGGAACTCGCGGCGGATGGTTTCGACATCGAACGGCTGCATGGCTACATCTCCCCCATTTTTGCGGAGACCAGCTCCATGACCGTCTCCGAAAGAGACTCTATTTCACAACGGCGCACGATGTCGCCGACAAATCCTTCGATCTGGAGCCGGCGGGCATCCGCCTCGCTCAAGCCCCGCTGGCGCATGTAGAGAATCGCCTCGGCGTCCATCTGCCCCACCGTCGCACCGTGCGAGCACTTCACGTCGTCGGCATAGATCTCCAGCTGGGGCTGCGTCGTGATCCGCGCCCGCTCGCTCAAAAGCACATTGCGGCTCTGCTGCCGGGCATCGGTACGCTGGGCGTCGGGAGCTACATAGACCATCCCGTAGAACTCCCCCACAGCCTCGCCGCCGGCGACACCCCGCACCGAAGAGTCGCTGCGGCAGTCCGGCACGAGGTGCGCCGTATGCAGTTTCAACACGCAATGCTCCCTGTCGGCAGCCAGAAAAGCCCCGCCGAAAGCACTCTCGGCATCGGCACCCCGGAGATCGATCCGATAGGAGGCGTTGGCACTCGTGAGCTCGACGGCCGTCATGCGGCACCGGCTGCGGGCAGCCTGCGACACGGAGACCTCGGCAAAGGCTTCGGAGAGGAACAATTCCGTCAGGTCGAACTGCGCCCCTTCGGCCAAATCGACCGTCAGCGTCGCCGTCGCAGCCGCGGCATGCAGCACGACCAGATGTGCCGAGGCGCCTGCGGCCACCTCGACATGCAGCGTCCCGGGGTCGATCACCCCACGGGGCCCGGTTTCCGACGCCGTGATACGGAGGGTATCACCCTCCACGGCACGGAACGTCCGAAGCAGGTTTTTCAATGCATCCATCACTCCGTGCAGTCGTTAATGAGCCAGTCGTAGCCCTCCTTCTCGAGCTTCAGGGCCAGCGTCTTGTCGCCCGTATAGATGATGCGGCCCCGATAGAGGACATGCACCACGTCGGGGACAATGTAATCGAGCAGCCGCTGGTAGTGCGTGATGACCACCGTGGCGTTCTGCGGCGTGTGGAGTTTCGTAACGCCCGTGGCGACGATCCGCAGCGCGTCGATGTCGAGGCCCGAGTCGGTCTCGTCCAGAATCGCCAGCTTCGGGCCGAGCATCGCCATCTGGAAAATCTCGTTCTTCTTCTTCTCGCCGCCCGAGAATCCTTCGTTCACGGCCCGGGAGGTAAGTTTCGAGGGGAGCTCCACGATGGCGCTCTTCTCGCGCATGAGCCGCAGGAACTCCGCGGCCGAGAGCGGCTCCTCGCCGCGGAAACGCCGCTGTTCATTGACGGCGATCTTCATGAAGTTGGCCATCGTAACACCAGGGATCTCCACCGGATACTGGAAGCCCAGGAACAGACCCAGGCGCGCCCGGTCTTCGATCGGCATCGCAAGCAGATCGCGGCCCATGAAGGTGGCCGAACCCTCGGTTACGGTGAACTTCTCGTTGCCGGCCAGCACCGACGCCAGGGTCGATTTGCCCGAGCCGTTGGGGCCCATGATGGCATGCACCTCGCCGGGCCGGACCTCGAGGTCGATGCCCCGGAGAATCTCCTTGCCATCGACCGAGGCATGCAGATTTTTTACGCTTAACATATCTTTCTTGCCAGTTTCTTACATTTCGCTATCTCCCGGGGTGTCAATGCGCCCCGCTTGCGGCACCCGCCCTTCTGGAGTGTCCCCGCAAGGCGGAACCCGCTCCAGCGGAAAATCTCCTTCAGCGACCGGATCACGCCGCTCGTCTGATGAAACCAAACGTTGAACGGCCAGGCCGTATTGCTCGTGGCAACCACCACGGCCGGTTTGCCCCGATGCAGCGGAAGCGGCATGCCGTTCGGCCGCTCTCCCATCAACGCATAGACCATACGGTCGAAAAGCGCCTTCGTCTGCCCGGGCATCGCTCCCCAGTAACAGGGCGATCCCACGATGAGCGCATCGCAGGCACGGATCAGCTCGGCCACGCAGTGCGCATCATCCTCCGGAAGGACACAACGACCCAACGACCGGCACCGCATACAACCCGTACAGGGCTTCACCTGCAGGTCGCACACCGTCAGCACATCGACCCGGCACTCCGGCGGAAGCGCGGCAACAATCCGGCCAAGCATCTGCGAGATCAATCCGCCACGACGGGGACTTGCGTTAATCACCACCACCTTCATCATCTCTTTCGCCATATTATCCCACCGTGCCCTCCAACTGCAGGGCCAGCAGTTTCTGCGCCTCGACGGCGAACTCCATGGGCAGCTTCGAAAGCACCTCCCGGGCATATCCGTTCACGATCAGCCCCACGGCATCCTCGGTCGAAAGGCCCCGCTGCCGGCAGTAGAAGAGCTGGTCGTCCGAAATCTTCGAGGTCGTGGCCTCATGCTCGACGACGGTCGTGGCGTTGCGGTTGTCGATCACCGGAAAGGTATGTGCCCCGCAGCGGTCGCCGATCAGCAGCGAATCGCACTGCGAATAGTTCCGCGCATGCTCGGCGCCCTTGGCCATGCGTACCAGACCCCGGTAGGAGTTCTCGCTGCGGCCGGCCGAAATGCCCTTTGAGACGATCCGGCTGCGCGTGTTGCGGCCGATATGGATCATCTTCGTGCCCGTGTCGGCCTGCTGGAAGTTGTTGGTCATCGCCACCGAGTAGAACTCCCCGACGGAGTTGTCGCCCGCGAGGATGCAGCTCGGGTATTTCCAGGTGATGGCCGAGCCGGTTTCGACCTGCGTCCACGACAGGCGGGCGTTCTCGCGGCAGATACCCCGTTTGGTTACGAAGTTGTAGATGCCGCCGCGCCCTTCGCGGTCGCCCGGATACCAGTTCTGCACCGTAGAGTATTTCACCTCGGCATCACGCTCGACGACGATCTCCACCACGGCGGCATGCAGCTGGTTTTCGTCGCGCATCGGAGCCGTGCAGCCTTCGAGATAGCTCACATAGGCCCCTTCGTCGGCCACGATCAGCGTGCGTTCGAACTGCCCCGTGCCGGCGGCGTTGATCCGGAAGTAGGTCGAGAGCTCCATCGGGCAGCGGACGCCCTTCGGAATGTAGCAGAACGACCCGTCGGAGAAGACCGCGGCATTGAGCGCCGCGTAGAAGTTGTCCGTATAGGGGACGACGCTCCCGAGGTACTTGCGGACCAGATCGGGATGGTCGCGCAGCGCCTCCGAGATCGAGCAGAAGATGATACCCTTCTCGGCCAGCGTCTCGCGGAAGGTCGTCTTCACCGAGACGGAGTCCATCACGGCATCCACAGCCACGCCGGCCAGCGCCATCTGCTCCTCGAGCGGAATGCCCAGGCGGTCGAAGGTACGCTTGAGCTCGGGATCGACCTCATCCATCGATCCGAGCGGCTTTTTCGCCTTGGGCGCCGCATAGTAGATGATATCCTGGAAGTCGATCTCGGGAATCCGCAGGTGTGCCCACGTCGGGGGTTCGAGCGTCAGAAAATGGCGGTAGGCCGCCACGCGGCGCTCGGTCATCCACCCGGGCTCGCCCTTTTTCTCCGAGATCAGACGCACGACCTCCTCGGACAGTCCCTTGCCGATGGTTTCGGTCTCGATGTCCGAGGTGAATCCGTATTTATATTCCTGCTCCCGAAGATCCTCGAGGAGCTCCTTTTCGTTCGTTGCCATGTAGTGTCAAATGTCGGACAAAGGTACGAAATCAAATTGCAAAATCATAATACCGCCGGGCAAATCTGCACCTTTGCGGACGGTCGCCCTGCAGGCACGGGCTCCTTGCCGGAATCCGGGCCCGCCGCATCGGAAATTCGCCCGACGCACCGGGTCTGCATCCACCGTCGGAACTCCCGGCAAATGCCTCCGCAAAGAACATTCCGGAGCCGGCTCCGGGAGCACTCTCCGCAGAAAGATCGGACGAAAACCGGAAATTTTGGCCGCATTGTTTTGAAGTTCCCCAAAAAGATCCTATATTTGCACACCCTTTCGGGAGAATATCGCTCCCGCGAAGCGTACCCGGAGAGATGGGTGAGTGGCTGAAACCACCGGTTTGCTAAACCGACGTACGGGGTAACCCGTACCACGAGTTCGAATCTCGTTCTCTCCGCCAAGAAACAACGCAAAAGATTGCAAATCCCTGTAAATCACGAATTTACAGGGATTTTTATTTTGGTCGAAATGCAGAAAAAGGCATCGAAAAGCGGGTTACCTGTGGCCTATTCGGTGTACTTTTTTCCGGGCCGAAAAAGTACACCGAATTGATCGTAATAAATTGGTTTGCACCTGTTTGCAGCGGTCTTCCTCTTGACATGAGACACTTGGGAAACTAATTTTGTAACCCTTAATTCGGTGTACTTATGGAAAGGACAACATTCGGACTGTTGTTTTACATTCGGCGGGACAAGACCAACAAAAAAGGTGAAGCCCCCGTATTTATGCGTCTGACAATCAACGGAGAACGTGCTGACGCCTCGATCAAACGCTTCATCGAGCCGCACGCCTGGAACTCGGCAAAAGGAAAAGCCAACGAAAAAAGCCGCGGCGGAAAGGATTTGAACCTGTACTTGGACGCCATTTCCGCCAATATTCTGCGGATTCAAAGAGACCTCGAACTCGACAAGAAAGAGGTTTCCGCCCAAATCATTCTGAACCGCTATCTGGGCAAGGAGCAGTCGGACCGTCACACGCTGATGGAGGTCTTCCGCGCCCACAACGAAAAGTGCAGGGCACTGTCGGGAATCAGCCTCGCCCCGGGAACGGTGATCCGCTACGAAACCACGCTGCGGTTGACCGAGGAGTTCCTACAAAAGAAGTATAAGAAAGAGGACTGCTATCTGGATGAGGTCACAAATCAGTTTATCGAAGACTTCGAGTTTTTTCTCAAAACCGTCCGGCGGTGCTGCCACAATACGACCTCAAAGTACCTCATGAACTTCAAGAAGATTGTCCGCATTGCGCTGGCCAAAGGATGGATGAAGAAGGATCCGTTTGCCCACATTCGGTTTCATCTGGATCCTGTCGAACGGGAGTTTCTTGAGAAACAGGAGCTGAAAGCCATGCTCAACAAGGCGATCTCTATTCCCCCGACTGGCGCAGGTCCGCGACATCTTCTGTTTCTGTTGTCTGACGGGACTGGCCTTTACGGACGTGCAACAGCTCAAGGCGGAGCATCTTGTGGCGGACATCCACGGCAAGATATGGATCCGAAAGGCGCGGCAGAAAACCAAGAACATGTGCAACATTCCGCTGCTCGATGAGGCGCAAAAGATTATCGACCGCTACAGGGACCACCCCTACTGTCAGACGCACGGCGTACTGCTTCCCGTATGCAGCAACCAGAAGATGAACTCCTATCTGAAGGAACTGGCCGATATCTGCGGCATCCGCAAGAATCTCTCGACGCATTGCGCACGCCATACGTTCGCGACCCTAACGCTGGCCAGCGGCGCCACGATTGACAACGTCGCCAAGATGCTCGGCCATGCCAACGTCAACATGACACGCCGCTATGCGAAGGTTCTCGACTCGTCAATCATGCGCGACATGGAGGTTGTCGCCGAAAACATGGCGTTGTAGCCCGATGTCGGACATGCAAGGTCTGCAAAGGACACTCTGCATCTTTTCCGGAATTCCGTCCTATTTTGCGGGCGGGTTCCGGGAAGCGGAGCCCCTACAAACTAAAAAAGGTGTACCATGGAATGCAAACTGATTGAGGCGGCCGCCTTCGAGGAGCTGAAGGCGATCGTCAACCGGATTCAGAGCCGGACAACCCACCTGGCCACGAAGACCATGCCCCGCAAACCCGGAGGCTGGCTGACCCAGGAGGAGGTATGCGGCATGCTGCACGTCTCGAAACGGGTGCTACAATACTACCGGCGGCAGCGGAAGATCCCCTACTCGATGATCGGCAACAAGGTCTATTTCCGCGAGAGCGACATCCAACGCGTCCTCGATGCCAATCTGGTCAAATCTCGGGCATGATGGAAGAGTGGATTACGCGGAAATCTCCGGAGTACAGGGAGCTTCAGGAGAAGGCGCTGGCGGCACTCGACCGGATCGAGGCGATGATCGAGACCCAGCCCTCACATCTTAATGCGGAGAGCTACCTCACCAGCGAGGAGGTGCGGAACCTCTTCGGGCTGAGCCAACGGTCGCTGCAGACCTACCGCGACGAGCGAATTATCCCCTACACGACCCTCGGCGGGAAGTTTCTCTACCCGATGTCCGAGATTGCGAAGATTCTCGAAAAGAATCTCGTCAAACCGATTCAGCGATGAGACAAGGAGCAACGGGCATGCCCGTTGCTCCTGTTTTTTCAGCCCAACGCCTCCAGCTGTCGGATCTCCTCTTCGGAGAGAAAATGCGGAGATATTTCCCGTCGGTATAAAGGTCTCGTTCGACACTTAATCCGAAGGGCAGCCGCAACGACTCCAACTCCGAGAGGAGCAGATAGCCCCACTCCCACTCGAAAATGTGGCAATAACCGTAGAGGCGCCAGTCGTCGCCCTCGCGTTCGGCCTCGGTGATGAGCCACGTCCCGCTGCCGCAGGGGTTGAAGTATTTGACAAGAACTTCGGCATTAAGCCCTTTTCCGTCCTGGGACCCGATAGGATGGGCCTCAAATTGGGAGATGATATCCTCGGTCAACAGTTTCATAATGGTAAGATTTTAGAAACTGTCCGGAACGCCCGGACAGCAATGGAGACAAAGCCACCCTGCGCAAACGAGGACAAGAGCCCTTCTCTTGGCATCTTTGCACAGGGTGGCTATCTTGCTGGACCGGGCGGCGGCGAGGTTTATCCGAGAAAATTATTTCCTATATTTGTTGTTTGCAGCAATACGCAAGCAGGTATGAACAGAATCATATTGTTTGGATACGGATTTGATTTGGCGCATGATCTTCCTACGAGTTACAAGGACTTTATAAATCACTATCGGAGCAATAGGAAGATACACGCCGAGCAATTGGACTTTCCAACGACACATTCAAGAGAAATGTGTGCCTTCTTGAAAATAGCGGTCAATCGGATCTGCCAGTATATACATACAGGACAGCATAATGACGCATCGGATAAAGATACGCGTCTTCCTGCCGGTCGGGCACTGCTTTTCGGTCGTCTTTTCCATATCCGTCAAACAATCATTTGCGTCTCCTGCCGGTCGCAATCTCTATTTTCGGCGGGTGAATCGTCCCTACCTTTCCAGGGGCCACCAACCGGAAAGTCTGCAAGCCCTTCCGAATCTGCCCGTAACGCTCCGGCGTAAGAATCGGATGCTGAAATACAAACGGAATTTCAGGATACAACCGGCCGTTGCGAATCTGATACCGCCAATGAACGCCATCGTCATCTTCCTGTGAATAAAAATAGTAATGGACGTAATCTCTGTATCGGAAATGACGCATCTCGCCCGTCTTTGAGAACATCCCCTTAGGGGCGTCGCCCATAATGATATATGTCAATCCATTATGGTCGAAACAGCCTTTGGTGCATTTAAATTTACGACCCGGAAAGCGATTCAATACAACGGTATATTCCGATCCTCCATCTATCGCCCGAATCTTTACCGCACAATAGTTGTACTCCTCATATCGATTTACAACTGTACCTTGTCTACTAAAGAAAAATTTATGCTCTTGCATCAGGAAATCCTGAGTTTTCAGAAACGTCGAGTCCTCAATCGCCAATATCGGCAAGGAATATTCTACCGTTTCCCACGTTGGAGGAAACGCTGGAGGAAGCTGTATAACTTGCGCTTGGGTTTCCACTCCGTGGGCCAAAGCCCCGGCTACTGTCACAATCCACAAAAATAGTTTCATATCCCTTCTTTTTAACATTATCTATTCTGAAAACCATATGGTACCTTTTGTCGTGTCTTAACATTATATATATGAAATTTAGGTACATTCCATCCGATTTTGCGATAAGCATTTATGATTTGCTTGGCAATTATGTCATCGTTAGGTGACGGTGAAGATCCCCATGTATGGCTATGATTGATTTCCCGTACCGTATAGCCATGTCTGATTTGATCATTGAATAGGTACTTGAAACTTGCTACTCTATTCTGCGTATGCGATGTCGTAATAAAATGGAGTCCTTTGTCGCCTTCGATTCCTGTCATAAATTGTGCAAATTCGACTTCCGTGGGGCTACCTGTAATATTGTCAGACAAAAATTCGAACAACGTATTTCCAACATCATCTCCTCGGACTTCATAAACATCATATAAACTGACCGTTATTTCATCAGGCGAGTAGGTATACGTTTTTGAGGATATTTCGGTACCCAGATCAAACTCCAATCCGACTCCAGTTCGTTGCCAAGTTCCATTAATATATTCAACCATATAAAATGCAATCTGGTCATCTTCTTTATGATCGACAATATGCCCATAGCTATCCAGTTCCCAGATATCCTCACCGTTCGGATCCACAAACTTGATGGGGTTTCCAGCGCAAAACGCATACGGCGAAAGATTGAGGTATTTCTCGGACAAGGGATCGACTCCGGTCCACCGGATGCCATATTTCGGATCATACATCCGCGCGCCATAGTCGATATAGGGGACGGAGACGAATGACTGCTCCTCCTTGCCGTTATATCGGTAACGATTGTCTGTTATCGGCGACTCGGCATTCTCCCACCGCAACCCGAAAGGATAATAATCGTTCTGCTCGAGCACCTCACCCTGATCGTTGACGACAACCCGCACACTCCCCAGATGATCCGTAATGAAATAGCGTGGCTCCAGCCCACTGGTAGTTTTTATAAATCGCCCGCCGTCGAATCCCAGACTTTCCAGTTCCAGCGATTGGCCCGAGGAAGAGCGTTCGTATACCAAAGAGCCCACGTAGCACAAACCACTTCCATTAGCAGCAGAGGTCATGTATTTTTGTCCATTTGCAAGATATGAAAAATTTGCCAATACACCCCCATCCCGATTCACTTTTTCGATTTGATTCAGATCATTATATGTAATATCGAGATTATTGGCTCCATCATGGATCAGATTTCCGTTCGTATCATATGTGTAAGAATAATTCTCCCCGGAATCCACCAGAGATACAAGTCGATTCCCTTCATACATATAGGAAAAATCCGATCCCGTCCCGTCTCCTCTCGACCGGTCAAGAGACAGCATGTTTCCATTTCTGTCATAGGCTATCCCTTGTTCCACAAACCTATCAACACATGTTCCGTCCACATACTGTTTCGTATTTGTAAGACGGGATAGATTATCGTAAGAAAAAGCATAGGTATTCTCATCTCCATCTCCATATTGCCACGTCCATTCCACAATATTCCCCGAATAAGACGGTGCGACATACAGCGGAGATTCATAAGCTAACGACATACAGAAGCGATCACTTTGTTGCTGGACCAACTCTCCATGCATATTATGCGTATAGTGGATCTGCAACGGCGAATCTCCCGTTCCATAAGTCTTTGAAGCCAGCCGGCCCAACTCATCGTAAGCGTATCCAATACGTGTGCCGGCATGGGATCCGGAAGGGCCATCTACTTCGATCGTAGTTTCCCGCAAACGTTCCGCATGGTCGTAATCATTTTCGGTAGTCACAATCCAATCTCCCGGATATACATGCTTTGAAACTGATGGTTGCCCCGTGAAAGTATAAACAAGGTACTCATGATCTTTCCCATGATGTCCATAGTTTCGGCTTTGAATGGGGCGCTTCTTCTTATCGTAATATGTAGCAACATACAGACATGAGTCCATATCTGGATCCGCAGAGAAGATTGCCATACGGCTTCCTGTCTGCAATCCCGTATGTTTATAGTCCTCCGCATCACTACCATAGCGGGTGAGAAACGATGCATCAACTCCCGAATCATCATATTCCAGGTCTTTATTCGAAAATTCCGAAAGAGCTAAAAAGTCATAATCATCATAGTAATATGCGGATACATGATGGGGAGAAGAAAGTATCGTACCACTAATATCGTATCCGGCAAAAGCCTCAGCCTCATCATTCGTCGGAACAGCCCGCACAGACACTGCGGCCAATGATCCGGCATTCAACACGTTAGAACAAATTCCAGATAACGCCGTACGGCCAAATATGTCAGGAATTGCAAAAGCCCATTCGCCGCGAAGACGCTGCGCTCCGTTTTGTGTAAAAATCGGAGCATCTGTACGATCATAAACTATTCGTATCCAATCAGATCCCGGCAACCGTTTGGAAATACAACGATTACGCATATCGTATCTGTAAAGATATGCATATTGACGTAAAATATTCGACGTATCGCTTGACCATGTTCCTTCTCCTTGCATAGAAATTGAAGCCATAGGAGGTAACACCGCTCGAAGCATTCCGGCTGAATTGTATAAATAGTAGGTATCCATAAACACATTAATGAACTCAACACAGCCAATCCAGGATTTGCGCGTCTTGTAAAACCCGTTGTTATAGGATCAGCAAATGAAACATATAAATATTTTAAGACGCGACTGGCATTAAGTTCTGTTGAAACATTATTCTCTAAAGCTTCTTGTGTTTTGGATGGCGACATGCAACACAAACGAGATAGAAATGGAAATATCGCATACCCTCCAGAGGCAAACCTTTTCTTTCATTTTTCAAATGACGCACCAGAAAAAATGCTTGTGAAATCATACTTGTCCATGTATCCTAATCCCGCACTTCAATATCATGTTGATAATTCAAACCCACACTGCTTATTGGGGAAAATGGTTGAGGAAGGGCTAGTTGCAGATCGTCACCATGCATTTGAGCTTTGTTGCGATTTGTACAAGAATTCAGCTAATGGAGGCAACCATTTTCAGGCATTGAAACAGTTCATACAAAACTTAATACAACCGTAATTGAATAAAAACACTTATAAGTTCTTCACTATTATTCTACAAGTTGATAAATAAAACGTGGGGGGGGGTAAAAAATGAGCAAAAAAGAATATATACAAGCCAATAAGGATTGGCTGGAAGCGCAAAAGCCAAAGAAGAGGGAATAAAGCCACTCCCGAAAGGACTCTATTACAGAGTCTTCTGTGTCGGACCAAACACTACTCGATCAGACACAAGTTTCCACGATTGGAACTCCAAAATATCCGCGTATCCACCCTCGATTTTACAGCCCATTTTGGCGAAATAAACCCGACATGCCTATCTTTGCAAACGGGGTCTGTCGGGTCTCGAAAGGGCTGTTTTCACCTCTTTCCCTTCTGTTAGGAGGAAGCAATGAAAAAATCGTCAAATCGACGATTTTTTACAAAAACAAGTAAACTTTTAAGATTCCTATCTTTTAAGCCGCAAACCATTGATAACCAGTTGACATTTGACAGCGCATCGAAATCTATCACTCAAATTGCAGGCGAGCGCAATTATCAGGATTTAGTATATAAAGCCAATAATTCTTCTCTGAAATCTTCAAGGCACAATAATAATTCATTACAGACTAACCGCATTAAAGATAATATCAAAGAAGATTCAACACATTTTTACAGAAGAGTAAGAGTAATAGCTCCTTTCTCTACCAGAACTAGTTCTTCTTCTCCACATGTTGCCTCATGTGGATATATGCGGCTTGAATAGCCACAAAGAAAGACAGCTATCTATCGAGCCACTTCCCATAGACATAGATATTCCGCTCAAGATAGAGCGTGTGCAGGTCATATGAGACGACCCACAGACATAATGAGCGATCTCCTCGAAGGCTGAAGGTCAAATCACGGAAAGCCGCTTTCGGGAAGCGGACGTCCTGCGTATAGAATCGCCCCTTGTAACCCGCAGGCGTTGCTTCACACAAGTAGACGCTAAAAGTACTGAACAACCAGCGGAGAATTCTCCGCCGGTTTTCGGGGTACAGGCTCTCGACATAAAAGTGATGGTAGTAAATCATCTCCTGCTGCTGTCAACGTAAACGATACCTCGGGCAAAATAGGCAACAACGCCCGGAATGTGCTTTTTGTAATAGGGCTGATTCTCCCGGCACCACGTGGCGAGTTCCTGCTTCGTGGTAAAGGGTCGGCGCCAGCTGCGTCCCGACATAATACGATCCAACTCGGGAGCCAAGCGCTCGACAAAATCTCCGACGGTCCAGCCTTCCCAGATGTGTTTCTGAAGGTCGATCATTACCAATCCATTTTGAGGTTTGACATACGGTTCATGGCCGGCCCATTTAGGAAAGAAGGTGCCGACCACGGGCAGAAACACAGCGGCGGGACCAACCGGAAGTCTCTTTTCGGACGATACGACCCGGACGGGTGGAGATCGTGCGAAAAGGGACTTCAAGGTGCAGGCGCGTTGCTATCTTGGCCCGAGGCCGGCACTTGCGGAATAACCTTCTACCCCACTGTCAAACTTTCTGTTCATCCGCACCAATCACAATCCGGGGTGTACGCCGCAGCGCATTTTGCAGGTTGCGCTGGTTGATCCGGTAAACGAGCATCAGCAGATCATAAGCATTGTAAAGGAACTGTCTTCGATAGATTGTGGGACGGATCAGCCGTTTTTGGCGGTAACGAGTCAGCGTCTCGGGATGAATACCGAGGACTTCGCAGGCTGCATCGGCCGTCAGGAAGAGCGGTTCATCGCTTCGACTACACAGGTATTCAAACAGCAACAGGCCCTTACTGAGTAGAAAATTTGTTTTGATGAGTCTTTCGAGCTGTTCGGAGGGTACAAGCCGATAGATGCGGGGATTTTGTTTGTTTTCCATGGGTAACAGATTTATTGATTCAACGATTCGAGTTTTCCGCGGCGGCGCATCTTACGGATGAACTCCTGCACCTCGGAGAGCAGGTACATGCGCCGGGCGCCGATGTTGAAGCCGACAAGCAGCCCCTGTTCGCGGAAGCGGCGCACCTGGCGTTCGCTCTGGCGGAGCAACTGGCAGACCTCCGCAAAATCGAGGATCGGATCGCCTTCGAGCTGGCTTCGGTGATCCTTCATGAAGTGTACGATCTCGAGGATCTCTTCGACCGTCCGCAGGATGCGGGACAGATCATCCGTGTGTTGATTTTCCATCCTTGTCGGGTTTGGTTTCCTCGGCAAAAATGGGATAACCCCGGAACTCGTTTATCAGTGTTTGAATCAATTATATATTTTTTCCTTGTTTGAGATCTAAACCACTTTTATCTCCGGCAGTCCATCAAATAGCAGGAGTAAAACCGCCATAACTTGCCGGTATCGGCAAAAATCGTTATATTTGGGTCGAAAATCGGCTTTCTAACTTGCCGATACGACGTTCGGTTATGGAGTACATTTCAGTCGCGGCATTCGCCGCAAAGCACGGCATCGCGGAGCGCACGGCCCGCAACTACTGCGCCTCGGGAAAGATCGAGGGGGCATTTCTTACGGGCAAGACCTGGAATATTCCGGCGGATGCCGCATTGCCCAGTCGCAAGCCGCGAGCCGGACACGTCATGCCGCTGCTGGAGGTGCTGCGCGAGCAGAAGGCGATGCGTCTCAAGGGCGGCATCTACCACCGCACACAGATTGACCTTACCTATAACTCAAACCACATCGAGGGCAGCCGGCTGACCCACGACCAGACCCGCCACATCTTCGAGACTGACACGGTGGGCGTCGAAGGCGAGACGCTGCGCGTGGATGACATTCTCGAAACCACGAACCACTTCCGCTGCATCGACACGATCATCGACCGGGCCACGGAGCCGCTCACCGAGGCTTTCATCAAGGAACTGCATGCACAACTCAAATCCGGCACGTCGGACAGCCGCAAGGAGTGGTTCGCCGTGGGTGACTACAAGCGTCTGCCCAACGAGGTCGGCGGCATGGAGACTACACCACCCGAAGAGGTACACCGCGAGATGAAGCGACTCCTGGCAGAGTACAACGCCCGGCGGAGCAAGACGCTCGACGACATCCTCGACCTGCACCAGCGTTTCGAATACATCCACCCGTTTCAGGACGGCAACGGCCGTGTCGGACGACTCGTAATGTTCAAGGAGTGTCTGGCGGCCAGCATCGTTCCCTTCATCATCACCGACGACCTCAAGATGTTCTACTACCGAGGTCTGCAACAGTGGCCAGCCATACGCGAATATCTGCGCGATACCTGCCTCACAGCGCAAGACAACTACAAGGCGTTGCTCGACTACTTCCGAATCCCCTACTGAACCGCCGAATCACCGTCCGAGAATATTACAGGGGCTGGAAATATCAGATTGGGCACCAGGTTCAAACGTTACAACTAAAATATTGATTTATTAACATTTAGGCACATCATAACGCCCACAAAAACAATGAAAAAATCCGCAGGTTCGTTTCCAATTCGGTTGCAAAATCAGGAGATTTTTCGTAACTTTGTAACAACCAAGTGAATACAAGGGAAAACAGCGAAAAAAGGTTGTGGCCTATTCGGTGTATCTAAAAATTTTTACGATCTTAATGCGTTGATATATTGGCGATTACGATATGGGTTCAGTTATCGTTCTCTCCGCCAAACGAAAGCCGCAGACTCCGGTCCGCGGCTTTTTCGGTATCCGGTATCGTCCGGCGTCCCCTCAAAACGAATACGCCCTCCGGTTCCGGAGGGCGTATTCACATTTACAGGGCACTCCCCTTCCATCAGAACATATAGTCCCAGGCGGGCAGCTGCACGGGCTCCGTCGCGGCGGCTGCACGCGACCGCTCGTCAAGGTACTTGCGGTTGATGACCAGCCGGAACATGTATTCGTCGAACCAGCGGTCCGTGAAGGTCATATACCCTTCGTGTCCGGCCGAGGGGCCCCAGCTGTTCTCGAACTGCCACTTCACGGGCACGTCGTTTTCGTCGGTATCCACGGCAACGAGCGCCATGGCATGTGCCGAACCGCTCTCGCGCGTGAGGATCCGCGCACGCTTGTCCATCGCAAGATCAACGCCGAACAGCGAGGCATAGTCGTACATCTCCGGATCGCAGACGCCCTGTGCCGGATCGTACATCGCCACGTCGCACGAGGCATACATCGCCTCACCGGCCTTGATCGAGGCGACGGCGGCCTGCTTGATTACCTCGTTCGGAAGGTTCAGGTAGACCCAGTTCACCCCTTCGTAGGTATTGCGGTAGTTCCGGATCTCGTAGACCTTGTAGTAGGGACGCGTCGGGTCGTTCATAATCATCACATAGGCCTCGGGCGAATAGTCCGCGGGAATGATGCTGCGGTAGAAGTCGAGCGGCGTGCTGCGGAGCGTCTTCACCTCGCCGTCGCACGTCTCATAGCGCCAGGTGAACTCCGTGGGCGGCTCGCCCAGACAGAGAGCCAGGATGCGGTAGACCTCCTTGAGAATCGCCACCTTCGCCGCGGCAACCTCCTGCCGTCCGGCTCCGGCGGCCACCTGCTCGCGCAGGGCATAGCCTCCGGCACGCAGCCGTTCGTTGAGCACCGCGCGCAGCTGCGTCGTATTGTTCGAATGAGCCGTCTCGGGCATCACCTCCTGCGGCACGACACCGTATTTTTCTGCCACGTTGTAGAAAAGGTTCCACACGCCGCCGTCGCCCACGGGGGTCTTGAAGAAGAACTCCACGTCGCGGTCGGTCATCGGACGGTCGGCCGTGGCAATGGCATTCTCGAGGAAAAGGTTGCTCTTCTCGAAAAGGTCCCAGAAGTAGTTGTAGTTGTGCGAGAAGTCGAACGACTTGACATCGAAATGCTCCATAACCGCGGGACGCAGGACATTCATCGAGGTGAACATCCAACAGCGGCCCGACTGTTTCTGGTCGGTGATGCCCTTTACATTCACGCGGTACTTGAAGTAATGGTCGATCTTGCCCTGCAGCTCGCGGTTCAGGGCCAGCTTACGCAGATTGGCCTCCGAAGTCAGGACGTTCTGCAGCGCCGTAGTCGGGGCATCCTTTACAAAGGAGGAGGTAATTTCCTGCAACTCCTTGTCGGTGAGCTCCTGGGCCGAGGCGCCGAGGCTCCAGCCACCCACGAGCAGTGCGGTAAACAGGATTTTCTTCATAATGCGGAAAAATGTCAAACGTTCCAAAGATAGGCATTTTTTCGGAAAATCCCGATTTGAACTGTCCAGATACAAAAAAAGGGCGGCCGCAGCCGTCCTTTATCGCACCACAGGTTGCATCAGCACCCCTTCACCGCCTTGACGGCCCGCTCGTAGTCGGGCTCCTCGGTGATCTCGGGGACCAGTTGCGTATAGACGACCCGTCCTTCGGCGTCGATCACCACCACGGCCCGGGCCAGCAGTCCCCGGAGCGGGCCGTCGGCCATCAACACGCCGTAGGCCGCGTCGAATCCCGAGGCGCGGAAATCAGAGGCCGGGATGACGTTTTCGATCCCCTCGGTCGTGCAGAAACGCGCATGGGCGAAGGGCAGATCCTTCGAGACGGCCACGACGACCGTGTCGGGCAGCGAGGCGGCCAGCTGGTTGAACTTGCGCACGGAGGTGGCGCAGACCCCCGTGTCGAGGCTCGGAAAGATGTTCAGCACGACGCGGCGGCCCCGCAGGTCGGAGAGACGCAGCGGCGTAAGGTCCGTGCGGACCAGTTCGAAGTCCGGAGCCACGGCTCCCGGACGGATGAACTCTCCGGCAAGCGCAACGGGAGTTCCCTTGAATTTCGTTGTCATCATCGGAATCTACTTGTTTTTGGTCATGAAACGTCGCGGAACGGGAAATATTGTTTCAGACAAAGCCTGCAAATCCGATGCCCGGACCGTGTTTCAGATTCCCTTCAGATTCGGATCGCAATTTGCAGGCCGAAACAAACCGCCTATTTTTTGTACATTTGTATCGGGCCCGCCCGGAACGGTGCGGTCCGGATGCCGAAAAAACACGACACATGAAAAGAATCGCCCTGCTGCTTCCTCTTGTCCTTTTCCTGGCCACCCCGGTCATGGCCCAAAAAGAGCGCTCGCTCCTCCCGCAGACGGAATTTCCGCTGCGTACGGACTCGTTGGCCTCGGGCCCCGAAAGCGATACCGAACTGCTCGAACGCCTGCGCAACATGCCTAACCTCGAGGTGGGCAAGGGCATCACCTTCCGCCCCCGCAACGACCGTTTCGAGCTGACGATGCGCATCCGCATGCAGAACCTGCTGGCGCTCTCCTTCAATCGGGACTTTACGCTGACCGAGACCGAAGCCCGCGTCAAACGGCTGCGCCTGCGTTTCGACGGATATGTCTATTCGCCGAAACTGGTCTACTCGATCCAGCTGGGATTTACCGGATACGACGCCGAGCCGCAACCCGACGGTTCGATGAACATCGTGCGCGACGCCATCGTCTACTACGTTCCGAACGCCACCTGGAACATCGGATTCGGACAAACGAAGATCAAGGCCAACCGGGCCCGCATCAACTCTTCGGGCGCCCTGCAGTTCGTCGATCGCAGCATCGTGAACAGCCAGTTCGGGCTCGACCGCGACTTCGGATTCTTCGGCGAATACAACCTGCGGCGCGGCGAAGGGTTCAACCTCTCGGCCAAAGGGTCGGTAACGCTCGGCGAAGGGCGCAACTGGGGAAAATCCACAAACGGCGGCCTGGCCTACACGGCACGTCTGGAGCTCTATCCGCTGGGGCGTTTCGGAGCCAAGGGCGAACTGCTCGAAGGCGACTTCGACCATGAGGAGCAGGTACGCATCCTGCTGGCCGGAGCCTACTCCTACAATCACCGCGCCGGGCGTCTCGCCGGGCAGCGCGGGGCGGCAATGCCCGACGGCGCGACGCGCAATATCGGCTCCTACTTCGTGGATTTCATTCTCAAATACCGCGGATTCGCCTTCTACACCGACTTCATGGGACGCACGAGCAGCGACCCGCTCTTCGACACGGACCGCAACGCCTTCATCTACGACGGCTGCGGCCTCAACCTTCAGGCAAGCTACTTGTTCGGCGGGAAATGGGAGGTGGCCCTGCGCAACTCGACCCTCTACCCCGATGCCGCGGTGCGTCCGCTGGCCGGATACCGGAGCTGGAACCAAGCGACACTCGGTCTGACGCGCTACATCATCGGCCACAGCCTCAAGATACAGGCCGACATCTCGTACAACCACCGCAACGAGGCCCGCACGGCGGACTACAACCGTTGGGAGGTCCGGTTCCAACTCGAGTTGGGACTTTGATTCCGCCGGAGGCAGGCCTCCGTGGAAAAGGTATCGGGAAGCAGTATCCGACGAGGATTCCTCAAAGGATCTTCAGCGCGATGCGCGCGCAGGCCTCGGCATCGGCCAGCGCATGGTGGTGGTGCGCCAGATCGAACCCGCAGGCCGCGGAGACCGTATGCAGCTGGTGGTTGGGAAGCCGCTTTCCGAAGACGCGGCGCGATGCACGGCAGGTGCACAGGAAACGGTACCCGGGATAAGGCATGCCGTAGAGGTCGAAAACGGCCCGCAGGCACCCTTCGTCGAAGGGCGAGTTGTGCGCCACGAGCGGAAGTCCCTCGATGCGCGGCGCCACCTGCCGCCAGACCTCCTCGAAATCGGGCGCATCCTCCGTATCGGCGGCGGTCAGCCCGTGAATCGCCGTCGTGAAGCGGCTGTAATAGTTCGGACGCGGGTGGATCAAGCTGTAGAACGTATCGCAAATCTCCCCGCCGCGGACCACGACTACGCCGACCGAGCAGACGCTCGTCCGGCTGCTGTTGGCCGTTTCGAAATCGATAGCTGCAAAGTCGGTCATCGCCAATATGCGGGTTTCTCCCCGGCAAAGATAGCGCCCCCGGGGAAGAAAAGCAAATCGACGGGCCGCGATTCCATTCCGGGAACAAGAAAGCCGCACCCACTACGGATGCGGCTTTCGATGGATCTCTCCGCCACGGAAAGCATTACTCCCACTCGATCGTGGCGGGCGGCTTGGAGGAGATGTCGTAAACAACGCGGTTCACGCCGCGCACCTTGTTGATGATCTCGTTCGAGACGTCGGCCAGGAACTCATAGGGCAGGTGCACCCAGTCGGCCGTCATGCCGTCCGTGGAGGTTACGGCCCGCAGCGCCACGCAGCTCTCGTAGGTGCGCTCGTCGCCCATCACGCCGACGCTCTTGACCGGCAGCAGGATGGCGCCCGCCTGCCAGACCTTGCCGTAGAGTCCCCACGACCGCAGGGCGTCGATATAGATCTTGTCCACATTCTGCAGAATCTCCACCTTCTCGGCCGTAATGTCGCCCAGGATGCGGATCGCAAGGCCCGGGCCCGGGAAGGGATGGCGGCCGATCAGCTGGTCGGAAATGCCCAGCGAGCGGCCCACGCGGCGCACCTCGTCCTTGAACAGAAGACGCAGCGGCTCGACGATCTTCAGGTTCATCTTCTCGGGAAGGCCGCCCACGTTATGGTGCGACTTGATCGTCGCCGAAGGCCCGTTCACCGAGCACGACTCGATCACGTCGGGATAGATCGTACCCTGTGCCAGCCACCGCACGTCGCGGATCTGCTGTGCCTCCTCGTTGAAGACCTCCACGAAGTCGCGGCCGATGATCTTGCGCTTCTTCTCGGGCTCCGAGACGCCGGCCAGATCGCCGAGGAACTTCGCGCCGGCCTTCACGCCCTTGACGTTCAGACCCATGTTCTTGTACGACTCGAGCACGTCCTCGAACTCGTTCTTGCGCAGCAGGCCCGAATCGACGAAGATGCAGTAGAGGTTCTTGCCGATGGCCCGATGCAGCAGCACGGCGGCCACCGAGGAATCGACACCGCCCGAGAGGCCCAGAACGACCTTGTCGTCGCCCAGCTTTTCGCGCAGCTCGCGTACGGTCGTCTCGACAAAGCTCTCCGATGTCCACGACTGCGAACATCCGCAGATTTCCACGACAAAATTCTTCAGCAGCTGCTTGCCGTCGGTCGAATGGTAGACCTCGGGATGGAACTGGATGCCCCACGTCGGCTCGCCCTCGACGTGGAAAGCGGCCACGCGCACATCCTCCGTGCTGGCGACGATCTTATAGCTGTCGGGCACGCGCGTAATGGTGTCGCCGTGCGACATCCACACCTGCGTGGGCGACGGGAGACCCTTCATCAGGGCATCCTCCGGATCGCCAACCGTAAGCATGGCCCGGCCGTATTCGCGGCTCGGGGCCGGCTGCACCTCGCCGCCGAAGGCGTGGGACAGATACTGCGCGCCGTAGCAGACGCCCAGCAGCGGCAGCCGCCCCTTGATCGCCGAAAGGTCGGGCGTCGGGGCCTGGGCATCGCGCACCGAGAAGGGGCTGCCCGAGAGAATCACACCCCGCACCGACGAATCGATCGGCGGAATCTTGTTGAAGGGGTGGATCTCGCAATAGACGTTCAGCTCGCGCACACGCCGCGCAATGAGCTGCGTGTACTGCGACCCGAAGTCGAGAATCACTATTTTTTCCTGCATTTACTGTGTAGGTTTATGAGTTCTTCACTGGACGGTTATAGCAACCTGCCATGCGCATCTCCGCGGCGAAAGCCTCCGCACCGACCGTCCGGATCCGCTCGATGCATCCCCTGCGGTCGGAACGGAAAATCACACCGAAAACCTTTCCGATGAAACTGTTGAACTTCCGGCATTCCGACAAATGCATCAGCGTACATTCGGCACAACTCCGCCATCCATGTTCGATGCAGCATGCCCGGACTTTGCACCAGGCCGCCTTCCCGTTCGCACGGCATCCCGGGCACTTCCCTTTCACAAAAGCCCGGCAGGCTTCGCAGAAGAGTCCGCAGGCAGCTATTTCCGGTTTCATCGCTATCGCTCGCTCGAATAGTTCGGGGCCTCGCTCGTGATCGTTACGTCGTGCGGATGGCTCTCATGCATACCCGACGAGGTGATGCGGATGAACTGCGCCGTCTGAAGCGTCCGGATATCCCTGGCGCCGCAGTAGCCCATGCCCGAACGCAGGCCGCCGATGAGCTGGTAGACCGTCTCGCTCAACGCACCCTTGAACGGTACGCGGGCCACGATGCCCTCCGGAACGAGCTTGTTGATGTTGCCCTCGCAGCCCTTCTGGAAGTAGCGGTCGGCCGAGCCCGCCTTCATGGCGTCGATCGAGCCCATGCCGCGGTAGGCCTTGAACTTACGGCCGTTGTAGATGATCGTGTCGCCCGGAGCCTCCTCCGTGCCGGCGAACATCGAGCCGATCATCACGCAGTCGCCGCCCGCAGCCAGCGCCTTGACGATATCGCCCGAGTAGCGCAGACCGCCGTCGGCAATCACCGGAACACCCGAACCTTCGGCAGCCTTGGCGGCGGCGTAGATGGCCGACAGCTGGGGAACGCCCACGCCGGCGATGATGCGCGTCGTGCAGATCGAACCCGGGCCGATGCCGACCTTGATGCCGTCGGCGCCCGCCTCGATGAGGAACTTCGCGGCCTCGGCCGTGGCGATGTTGCCCACGACGACGTCGAGCGACGGATAGGCCGCCTTGATCTCCTTGAGCGTGCGGACGATGTTGCGCGAATGGCCGTGCGCGGAGTCCAGCACCACGGCATCCACATCCTCGGCGACGAGCGCAGCAACGCGCTCCATGGCGTCGGCCGTGATCCCCACGCCGGCAGCCACACGCAGACGTCCCTTGTCATCCTTGCAGGCGTTCGGATGGTCCTGCACCTTCGTAATGTCCTTATAGGTGATGAGCCCCACCAGACGGCCGTCGTTGTCCACGACCGGGAGCTTTTCGATCTTGTTGTTGAGCAGCACCTCCGAAGCGTGCGCCAGGTCGGTGCGGTGCGTGGTGATGAGCCGGTCGCCCGGAGTCATCACCTCCTCGATGCGGCGCGACATGTCGCGCTGGAAGCGCAGGTCGCGGTTCGTAACGATGCCGATGAGCCGACGGCCGGCATCCACGACGGGAATGCCGCCGATGCGGTTCTCCTTCATCAGATTCAGGGCATCGCCCACGGTATTGTCCTTCGAGATGGTGATCGGGTCGTAGATCATGCCGTTTTCGGCACGCTTCACACGGCGGACCTGCGCGGCCTGCTCGGCGATCGTCATGTTCTTGTGAATCACGCCGATGCCGCCTTCGCGCGCCAGCGCAATGGCCAGGGGCGCCTCCGTTACGGTATCCATCGCCGCAGAGACGATGGGAATGTTGAGCTTGATATTTCGCGAAAAGCGGGTCCGGATATCGACCTCTCGCGGCAACACTTCCGAATAGGCGGGTACGAGCAGCACATCGTCGAACGTAAGTCCTTCGGGCTGAACCCTTTCATTGATAAAAGACATAATGAACGTGGATTTTTGTTGCTCGCAAAATTAAGCATTTTTTTCGAAACGGCCTAAAATCGGCTCTCCTATCGTACACTTTTTATCAACAATTTGTTCCATCCGGCGCGGGATCTTCGGGGTTTGTTATAAATTTGCACCCATAAACATCCATCTGCATGAAAAAGAGTCTGCTGCCGATTCTGCTGCTGACCGCCGCCGCGGTCTCCTGCATCTCCCGAGCGCCGCATTCCGGCTCCCCGGCGGATCCGGCCGTCCCGGCCGACCGTTCCGATGCCGCCGCAACGGCCTGCGGCACGACGGATTGCGACACGACGGCCACAACGGTGATCCGGGGCCGCGTGGTCTTCTCGCACGAGGTCCGCGCCTTCACGCCCGAGGGCGACACGACCGAGTACTGGCTCCAGGACCGGGGCGGGGCGCTCGAAGAGGCCTATGACCGGCTGACCGGAGGCGTGAAGAACGGCACGCCCGTGCGGGCCGAGCTGCGCGTCCGCTATCTGGGGCCCTCGGACGAAGGCTTCGCCGCGGAGTACGCAGGGGTTTACCGCGTCATGGAGATCATCCGTCTGGAGCGCGAGGTCCCGGATTCCATCTGAAACCGCACATCCGTAAAAACAGCGGATCCGGCCTCCTGCGGGGCCGGATCCGTCATTTTTCGGGAGTGATCCTGCGGATCAGTACTGCTCCTTCTCGTTGGGGAAGTCGCCCGACTTCACGTCGCCGACATACTGCGACACAGCATCGGTCATCACCGTATGCAGGTCGGCATACCGGCGCAGGAAGCGCGGCGAGAAGCCCTTGTTGATACCCAGCATGTCGTGGATGACCAGCACCTGGCCGTCGCACGCCCCGCCGGCCCCGATGCCGATCGTCGGCGCCGAGATCTCCCGCGTAACGCGGGCCGCAAGGGCTGCGGGAATCTTCTCGAGAACGATCGAGAAGCAGCCCGCATCACTCAAAAGATGGGCGTCGCGCACGAGTTTCTCGGCCTCGGCCTCCTCCTTGGCGCGCACCGTATAGGTGCCGAACTTGTGGATCGACTGGGGCGTAAGTCCGAGGTGCCCCATGACGGGGATGCCCGCCGAAAGGATGCGCTGGACCGACTCGAGGATCTCCTCGCCGCCCTCCATCTTCACGGCATCGGCCTCGGTCTCCTTCATGATGCGCACGGCCGAATCGAGCGCCACCTTCGAGTTGCCCTGATAGGTGCCGAAGGGCAGATCGACGACCACCAGCGCACGGCTGACGGCACGCACCACCGAACGGGCGTGGTAGATCATCATATCGAGCGTGATGGGCAGCGTCGTCTCGTAACCGGCCATGACGTTGGCCGCAGAGTCGCCCACCAGGATCACATCGACACCCGCGGCATCGACGATCTTGGCCATCGAATAATCGTAAGAGGTAAGCATGGCGATCTTCTCGCCCCGCTGTTTCATCTCCGTCAGGCGGTAGGTCGTAACCGCGCGAACGGTGTTTTCTACGGACATTTCTTCAGATTTTAGGTTTCAAATCGGCGGCAAAGATAGCGTTTGCCCCGGGCAAAGCAAAATTTTTTTCATTCCGCGCGGAAGCGGCTCCCGCAACTCGGCCGGAGGATCACCCCCGGGGCCGGAGCCGGCGGAAAAAGTGCCACAGCACCACGCCGCCCGAAACCGAGACGTTGATCGAGTGCTTGGTGCCGACCTGCGGGATCTCCAGCGCCCCGTCGCAACGGTCCACGGCCTGCTGCCCCACCCCGTCGACCTCGTTGCCGAAGACCAGCGCATAGCGCACCCCCTCCTCGGGCGTGAAGACGTCGAGCATCTCGGCTCCCTCGACCTGTTCGACGGCATAGACCCGGTATCCTTCGGCATGCAGACGGTCGATGCACGCCTCGGTCGAGTCGCAATGGCTCCACGGCACGGTCAGCTCGGCCCCGAGCGCCGTCTTGTGGATCTCGCGCAGGGGCGGCGTCGCCGTGATGCCGCACAGCAGGATCCGCTCCACGGCGAAGGCGTCACCCGTGCGGAAAAAGGCCCCGACGTTCTGCGCCGAGCGGACGTTGTCCAGCACCACCGCAACGGGCATCTTCGCCATCGCGGCAAACTGCTCCGGGGTCGGGCGCCCGAGTTCTTCGTTGGTAATTTTACGCATTCCCGTTTTTTGGATGATTTCGGCGTCAAAAGTAGTCAAATAAAAAATATTTTCCCTATTTTTGGGGCCTCAACGCTAAAGAAATTATGCAGTTCCGAAAACTTCTGACGCTTGCCGCCGCGCTCTGCATCTGCGGGGGGGGGCTCCGGGCACAGCAGATCCTCGTCGGCGCCGACTTCGCCACGCGTTTCGACAACCGCGAATACGCCAACAACACCTTCAACGAGTCGCAGACGCTCTTCAGCGCCCGCCTCACGCCCCGTGTCGGCGTCGCATGGCAGGAGAAGAACCAACTGGTCCTCGGCGTGGACATGCTGCAGAACTTCGGACAGCACAACGGAGCCCGCGAACCTTTCCTGAGCGACGTCAAGCCGCTGATGTACTACCGCTTCGCAACGCGCAACGTTACGGCCGCGGCGGGTATCTTCGACCGCAAGGAGCTCATGGGCGAATATTCGCAGGCGCTCATCAGCGACTCGGTGGCCTTCTACCACAACCGCCTCTCGGGATTCCTCGGACGCTACGTCTCGACGCAGCGCGAGAAGAGCTATGTCGAGATGGCCATCGACTGGGAAGGCATGTACTCCGACGCCTCGCGCGAGATGTTCCGCATCCTCTCCGCCGGCCGCTACACGCTCGACCGCGGATTCTACTTCGGATACGCCTTCTCGATGTTCCACTTCGCCGGGTCGAAGCTCAACGAGAACGTGACGGACAACCTGCTGGTCAATCCCTTCGTGGGTTGGGAGTTCGAGGCCTTCTTCGACTTCGACGTCAAGGCCGGGATGCTCTTCGCCCCGCAGCGCGCCCGCAGCCTCGACCATGAGTGGAAGAAGCCCTGCGGCGGGCAGATCGACCTGAAGATCAGCCGCTGGGGTCTGAAGATCGAGAACAACCTCTATCTGGGGCAGAACCTCCAGCCGCTGCGCAATGAAACGGCCAACCCCGCGACGGGACTCACCTACGGAGCCGACGGGCTCTATGCCGGCGAGGCCTTCTACGCCACTACCGAGCATGTCTACAACCGGACGTGGGTGGGCTACAACCGCAAGTTCTTCGACAACACGGTGCATGTCGAGGCCGGCATGGTCTTCCACTACGACGGCACGGGCCTCGGAACGCAGCAGGTGGTCAAGCTCTCGGTGGACATCCAGCGGATGTTCGGCACGGGACGCAAATAAAATCCGACGACAAAATCAAAAACAACGCAACATAATAATATGGCAAGCGAAATCAACGAAACCGAAACCCGGGAGAAGTCGCTGAACTTCCTCGAAGAGATCATCGAAGAGTCGATCGCCAAAGGCGAGAAACGCGTACAGACCCGCTTCCCGCCCGAGCCGAACGGCTACCTGCATATCGGACATGCCAAGAGCATCTGCATCAACTTCGGGCTGGCCAGGAAATACGGCGGCCGCTGCAACCTGCGCTTCGACGACACGAACCCCGTGAAGGAGGATGTCGAGTATGTCGATTCGATCAAGCGCGACATCCAGTGGCTCGGATTCCAGTGGGCCGAGGAGCACTACGCCTCGGACTACTTCGACCAGCTCTACGAATGGGCCCTGGAGCTGATCCGCAAGGGGCTGGCCTACGTCGATGACCAGACGCAGGAGCAGATCCGCGAGAACCGCGGCACGGTATCCGTGCCGGGCACCCCTTCGCCGTGGCGCGACCGCTCGGTCGAGGAGAACCTCGACCTGTTCGTGCGCATGAAGAACGGCGAGTTTCCCGACGGATCGAAGGTCCTCCGCGCGAAGATCGACATGGCCCATCCGAACATGCTCTTCCGCGACCCGATCATGTACCGCATCATCCACGCCGAGCACCACCGCACGGGCAACAAGTGGTGCATCTACCCGATGTACGACTACGCCCACGGCCAAAGCGACTCGATCGAGCGGATCACCCACTCGATCTGCACGCTCGAGTTCGACGTACACCGCCCGCTCTACGACTGGTTCATCCAGGCGCTGGGCATCTACCCCTCGCACCAGTACGAGTTCGCCCGGCTGAACCTCACCTATACGCTCATGTCGAAACGCCGCCTGCTGAAGCTCGTGCAGGAGGGTGCCGTGATGGGCTGGGACGACCCCCGCATGCCGACGATCTGCGCCCTGCGCCGCAAAGGCTACACGCCCGCTTCGGTGCGCAACTTCGCCGAGATGGTCGGCGTGGCCAAGCGCGACAACGTCATCGACCTCGGAAAGCTCGAGTACTGCGTGCGCGAAGACCTGAACAAGGTCGCCGAGCGCCGCATGGCCGTGCTGAACCCCCTGAAGGTCGTCATCACGAACTACCCCGAGGGCAAGACCGAGTTGTTCACGGCGATCAACAACCCCGAGGACGAGGCGGCCGGCACGCGTCAGGTGCCCTTCTCGCGCGAGCTCTACATCGAGCGCGACGACTTCATGGAGAATCCCCCGAAGAAGTTCTTCCGCCTGCAGCCCGGCGGCGAGGTGCGCCTGCGCTACTCGTACCTCATCAAGTGCGAGGAGGTCGTCAAGGATGCCGAGGGCAACATCACCGAACTGCGCTGCACCTACGACCCGATGTCCGGAGGCGGCTCGTCGAGCGACGGACGCCGCGTGAAGGGTGTTATCCACTGGGTGTCGGCACAGGATGCGCTGGAGGCCGAGGTACGCCTCTTCAATCCGCTCTTTACGAAGGAGAACCCCGACGACGTGGAGGAGGGTCAGACCTGGGAGGACAACCTCAACCCCGAATCGATGGTCAAGGTCAAGGGTT
Organism: Candidatus Alistipes stercoravium; assembly: GCA_019119615.1. GTDB lineage: Bacteria > Bacteroidota > Bacteroidia > Bacteroidales > Rikenellaceae > Alistipes > Alistipes stercoravium. The sequence goes on from DWWQ01000034.1 coordinate 38,695, forward strand.
ATCTGGAGCCGTCGCTGCGTGAGATTCCCGTAGGACAGGCCGTGCAGTTCGAGCGTGTAGGCTACTTCTGCCCCGACACCGACTCGACGCCCGAGCACCTGGTATTCAACCGCACCGTCACGCTCAAAGACTCCTGGGCAAAGATCAACAAGTAACACATCCCGGCGCCGATTATTCCGGCATACCGTAGAACAAAAAAAATACACATCCGGCCCATTCAGGCCGGATGTGTATTTTTTTCGGGATTCCCCAACCAATCAACAACAAAAAACGCTCATAGGAATAAATAAAACAAAACAACAATTTGATTTTCTTAAAATAATATTTAATTTTATACACAAAAATCAACATAAACCGACCATGAAAGATCATCCGCCGATGCAGCGCCTGCCCACTGTTTGTCCGGCATGCGACGCCAAGCTCTATGTACAGACCCTCGCATGCACCCAATGTTCTACCCGTATCGAAGGGCGATTCCCGTTGCCGGTCTTTCTGCTCCTGCCCGCCGGCGAACAGCAGTTCATCCTCGAATTCGTACTGTGCAGCGGATCGCTCAAGGAGATGGCCTCCCGGCAGGGGCTCAGCTACCCCACTGTCCGAAACCGTCTCGACGAAATCATCGAACACCTAAAGAACCTGCAACATGAAAAGTCTCAAGAAAATCGTTGACCCGTTCAACTACTATTCGGGCGAACGAACCTTCGCCGTCGGAGTTGTCGGGCTGTTTGCCGCGGCGCTCGTCAACCACCTCGGCGGGGAGACCACACGCGGAATCGTATCTTCGGGCTACGGCGACCTCTCCTTTATCCAGGCACTCTGTCAGATTCTTGCCGCCTGGATAATTCTCAGCACGTTGCTATACCTCGCCGCACGGTTGTTGTCAAAATCCAAAATCCGAATGATCGATCTTTACGGAAACCAGCTTCTCGCACGCATCGCCCTGTTCCCGGTGCTGCTCCTCGGCGCCCTGTCGCCGTTGCGCAGCGCCGCCCTGCAACTGACAAAAACCTCACCCGAGGAGCTGGCTGCGCACTTCCCGATCGGGTTGATCGCTTTCGGATTCACCGCCCTGATCTGCCTCGTATGGTTTTTTCTGTGGAGCTATCGGGGTTATGCCGTCGCGGCCAACCTCAAGGGATGGAAGGCTGTGGTCAGCTACATGGTCTGCTATCTGCTTGCTGAAATCATCGGAGGCCTATGTACGGCATGGATCGCCCAATGGTGACACATCCGGGAAAAAATGAAACGCGAGCGGGAAAATCGTTGCTGATTTTCCCGCTCGCGTTCATAGGGTCACGTCCTCTAAACAAGCAACCGCGACCGCGTCACATCAACCGTCCGAAGGTTCGCTGCCCCAGGAGGTAACGCAGGACGATCGAACCGAAATAGACATGGCGTACCGGAGCCTTGCGCGCGGCACGGATTGTCCGGCGCTTTTCCGCCAGCGCCGGGTGCCACCGGAAGAAATCCCGCCAGGCGCGGAATACGGCCCGGAAGTTGTCCGTACGCCCCTGTACGAGATACGACAGGGCCGCCAGCAGGTCGAGCGCCGGACGCATCACGGCAACCAGCAGCCGCTGCCCCGAAGAGGAACATTTGTAGAGCATGGCCAAATTGTTGCGGTGGTTGTAAAAGACCTTCGAGGGCGAATCGGTCTGGAGCGTTCCACCTCCGAGGTGAAAGACCCGGCTCACGGGAACCACCCGCACACGGTAGCCGGCCAGCTGCATGCGCCAGCAAAGGTCGATCTCCTCCATATGGGCGAAAAAGTCGCCGTCGAAGCCCCCCAGCGCCCGGAAAACCCCGGCCCGGCAGCAGAAAGCCGCCCCGCTCACCCAAAAGACGTCGCGCTCGTCGTCGTACTGACCCCGGTCCTCCTCGACCGTGCGCAGGATGCGGCCCCGGCAGAAGGGATAGCCCAGAAAGTCGATGAAGCCGCCCGACGCTCCGGCATATTCGAACTTCTCACGTTCGAGAAAGGAGATCAGTTTGGGCGACACCACCGCCACGTCGGGATTCCGCTCGAGGCATTCGAGCAACGGTTCGAGCCATCCGGCGGGTGTTTCGACATCGGAGTTCAACAACACGAAAATATCCGCTTCGATCTGCTCCAGCGCCCGGTTGTACCCTCCGGCAAAGCCGTAATTGGTGTCGAGGCGCACCACATGAACCGTCGGAAACTCGCTTGCGAGCAGTTCCAGCGAACCGTCCGTCGATCCGTTGTCGGCCACGACGATCCCCACGCCGGCGGGAGCCGCCGCCACGACACTCGGCAGAAAGCGGCGCAGGTGCGCCTCTCCGTTCCAGTTCAGGATAACGATCTTGACGTCAGGCATGGGTACGTTTGTGTTTCCAGCGGCGGTGCGACCAGATCCAAAGTTCGGGCTGTTCGCAGATCACACGTTCCAGTTCGCGGACGTAACGTTCGGTAATCTCATTGGGAGCCACCTCCTCCACACCGTCATAGAGCGGGACGAACGACATCTCGTAACGGCCGCGGCGCAGGCGGTCCATCCGGACGAAATAGACCGGAAGGTGGCAGCGCAGCGCCAGCTTCTCACCGCCGTCGAAGAAGATCGTATCCTGGTTGAGGAAACGGAACCAGTGGCTGTCGGGACGCCGCGGGGGATTCTGGTCGGCAATAAGGCCCAGGACAAGGTTCCGGCCGGCGAAGCCCTCCTCGCTGTGGTTCAGGTAAAAGCGAAGGCACTCCTTCATCGGGACGGGCGTGGCGTAGTCGCCCCGGCGCAGCCGTTTGTAGAAAAGGTCGGCCACCCGGCTTTCAAGCGGATGGTAGACCGCAACGACGATCTGCGACGGAACGTAAATTCCCCAGAAGGAGCAGTACTCCCAACAACCGAAATGGGCCGTCATGGCAATCCAGTTGCGCCCGGCGACCTTTGCAAGATGCTCGTCGAGGCCCTTCACCTTCAGGATACGCCGTCCTTTCGCAGGCGTCATGTGGGCCAGGTCGATCGTATCGACAAACAATTCGGCCAGCGTGAGGTAAAACCGGCGCCGGATCACGGACAGTTCCGCATCGCTCTTCTCGGGGAAGGAATTGCGCAGATTCCTCTTCACCACCTTCATCCGATAGCGCAGGCAGTAATACAGGATGAAGAATATCAGATTTTCGACGACGTAATACTTGAACCAGTAGGGTGACACGGCGAACAGGCGCGCCAGGGCCCAGAGTATCTCCAGCCAGATTCGCTGGAAAAGATTCGGTCGGGTATGTTTCACAGGCGCCATATCCGAGGGGGGGGGTCAGGGTTCCACGAAGAGTTTTACGTTATCCACCCGCGTACGCACGCGCAACCAGCGGACCAGCGTTTCGCGATCGACGGGACGGGTCGAATCACACGGCGTAACCACACAGACAAGTGTCGTGTCGCCCGGGATGCCGGAGACGTCGAAGGTAATGCCCTTCATGAGCGACACCGTGCGGATATTCTCCGTCAGCGCGCCCATCTCGCGTGAAATATCCTCCACTTCGACATTCGTTACCCGGTAACGCTGCAACAGCGAGGTCATCTCCCCGATGCGGCGGTTCTTCTCCTCGAGCAGCTCGCCATAGCTCTGCTGCAGCGAAGCCACGTCGATACGGTCCTCGCCGCTGGTCTGACGCACGATGAGTTCGGCATCCGAAAGGCCGAAGCCGGCAAGCTGCGCCCGTGCATTTTCGACCACTTCGCTGCTGAGCGTCTCGCCCAGGAGCAGCAGTTCGATCTGCGGGTGCCGGCGTCCGCCCGCATAATGCTTGGTGCACTCGATCACACGCGTCTGCGGGAAGTTGAAAACCTGAGCGACATACCGGTCTACCGACGATTCGAAGATCGAAACCCGCACCATATGGACGCCGATCACCACACTCGGAACAAACGTGATGAGCGTAATGGCCATCATCAGGCGCCTGACCGTCCGCTCGCGGACCTTGTCGATGAAAACTTTTTTCTCGTACTTCAGGAACCGAACCATCAGATAGGTGGCCAGGGCGATGAAAACCGAATTGATGAAAAACAGGTAGAAGGCCCCCAGGAAGAAGCGGAACTGTCCCGTTGCCAGGCCGAAGCCCGCCGTACAAAGGGGCGGGATCAGCGCCGTGGCGATGGCCACACCCGGGATGACGGTGGATGTGCGGTCCTGACGCGTCTGCGCCACGATGCCCGCCAAACCGCCGAAGAAAGCGATCAGCACGTCATAGGTCGTCGGTGTAGTGCGTGCCAGCAACTCGCTGCTGTTCGACGAAAGGGGTGTAATGAAGAAGTAGAGCGTCGAGGTGATGATCGCGACGATGAACATCAGCACGAAATTGCGCAGCGACCTCTTCATAAGCTCGAAGTCGTTGATCCCCAGCGATAACCCGATACCCATGATCGGACCCATGATGGGCGATACAAGCATGGCGCCGATGATGACTGCCGCGGAATTGACGTTCAGGCCGAGCGAAGCGATCAGCGTGGCGAAGATCAGAACCCACAGATTGACGCCGTGGAATTCGACCCCCTTCGAGATGTTGGCGACGACCTCGTCTCGCTGGGCCTTGTCCTCTTCAAGGCTGAAGCGGCCCTTCAGAAATTCGCGCAGTTCGTGAAGCCACAAAGAGAAGGAGAAGTGCAGACCTCGCTCCTCGTTCGTGTTCGGAGTTCCGGTCGGACCGGTATCTTTACGGTTGTTCATTGGATGCTGGTTCTTTTCTTACACACAAATCATTCGCTCAATCCGGCAGAGGATGCATCGGAAGCACAATCCGGATCGTCGGAGCCACATGCATCGTCATCGTGCCGGGTCCGCGCCTTGGGACGGCCCGAGACGACGATCACGAATTCGCCCCGGGGTTCCGTCGTCCGGAAATGCTCCAGCAGCTCGGCGACGGTGCCGCGCAGCGTCTGCTCGAATTTCTTGGTCAGCTCGCGCGATACGGAGACGGGACGATCGGCGCCGAACGTCTCGGCAAACTGCTCGAGGCACTTGACCACCCGGTAGGGAGACTCGTAGAAGACCATCGTGCGCTCCTCGCCGGCGAGGGCCTGCAGGCGTTTCATGCGCCCCTTCTTCTGCGGCAGGAAGCCCTCGAAGCAGAACCGGTCGCAGGGAAATCCGCTCTGAACCAATGCCGGGATGAGGGCCGTGGCTCCCGGCAGGGTCTCGACCTCGATCCCCGCCTCGACACAGGTGCGCACGAGCAGGAAGCCCGGATCGGAGATGCCCGGCGTCCCGGCATCCGAGACAAGCGCTGCATCGCGCCCCGCGGCGATCTCCGCCGCAACGGCGGCTACCGAGGCGTGCTCGTTGAACTTGTGGTGCGCATAAAGCCGTTTTTCGATACCGAGGTGCTTGAGCAGCACGGAACTCGTCCGCGTATCCTCGGCCAGAATGAAATCGACCTCGCGCAGCACGTTGATCGCGCGCAGCGTGATGTCGTCCAGATTGCCGATCGGCGTCGGTACGATATAGAGTTTGGCCATGCGGATCAGGCAAATTTGCGTTCGAGAAGCTCCATGAGCAGCTTGGCACCGTCGGAGTTGGCGTTCCAGGCGTAGTTCTCGGCCACATAGATCATGCAGTCGTCGAGGTTGTCGAAACCGTTGAGGGCCTCGATCGCCCGTTCGAACGCCTCGCCGTCGCCGCCGAACAAGTCGCGGATCATGAGGAACTTGTCGTTGATGCCGATGGCCCGGTGCAAGTCCGCAACGGACTCGCTGCGCCGCAGCTCCGAAGCAATGTCGTGCGGCGGAGCGATCGTGTCGGCCAGCGTATGCACGTTTGCGTTGATTACCTCACCCAACACGGCGCCCGGAGCCGCCGCATCCGAAAGTGTCGGCGCCTCGGCCGCCGGATGCACGGGATGCACGGGATGCACGGGTTCATGGGCTGGAGCCGGAGCCGGTTCCGGGGCAGGCTCGGCCGGGAATGCCTCCCCGACAGGGGTTGCCGGCGTGCGTTCCGGCGTATCGGGCCCGTAGAGCGACATGATGACCCGCTGTTTGTGGCGATGGCGCGATGCGGGCTCCTCCACGCCGAAAAGGGTCTGTGCGGCAGATTTTTCACGGGAGTGGTCCGGATTCGCATCGGGATCGGAAGGTGCCGGTTCATGGGCCGATTCGGCCACCGAGGCGCTGATAAAGGCCTCCACGGCGGGCGATTCTACGTCCCGGGGCGCAGGCGTCTCCCCTATCGGTTCGGAAACCGGCTCCGGTTCGGGACCGGACATCTCTGCGGAAGGCACAGCGGGTGCAATCGGCTCTTCGGAGAGCTCCGCTTCACGGACAGGTTCGGAAGCGGGAGCCGCCGAAACCTCCGGCCCGGGGTCCGAGGTCGGTTCCGGCTCGAAGGGAACGGGCTCCTCAAAAGCGGACGCCGCCTCCGGCAGGGGCTCCTCGGCCTCCGGCATTTCGGCCAGGGGATCGAGCGACAGCACCTCTCCCAAATCGATCGGGAGGGCCGGTTCGGCCGCAGCCGGTTCGGCCGGCACCGTTTCGGAACGGACACCGAAACGGACCGTCTCATACAGACCGCGCAATTTTTCCAGCACCAGATCGCGTTCCAGCGCATCTATCTCCTTCGAAGCGTCCCAGCTGCCGACGATCTCCGCAAGCCGCCGCAGGTCGCTCTGCAAACGATCCAAATCCATATGCATATAAATTTTGCTCTCAAAGGTACTGAAAAATTTACAAATGGCGGCCTTCGGACCCCAGGAATTTCCGCAAAGGCCGCAAGCCGCCGGCGGAACGGAGTTCCAAAGCCCATCCGCACGGGCTTCACGGCAAAAGGGAAAAATCCGAGAAAATCCATGAAATAGTCCCTGCCCTATCATGAAGAACGGAGAATTTCGATTAACTTTGCAAAGTTATGCGGCAATGACCGTCTTCGGCAACGGTACCACAACGCGGGAAAGCCCCGGCATGAAAAATATTTTTACTTACATATTAACCTGAACACCTATGTCTTTCAAATCACTGATGCTCCTTCTCGGTCTCGCATGCGCTCCGGCGGCCTTCGCAGCACCGAAAAACTACACGATCGCCTCGCCGGACGGTGCCCTGCAGGGAACCGTTACGGTCGATGCGGAGATCCGGATCGCCCTCTCGGCCGACGGAAAGGCGTTGCTGGACCCCTCGCCCGTTGCCATGACGCTCTCCAACGATGTGGTATTGGGTCGCGACCCCAAAGTCATCAAGGCCAGGAAGCGCTCGGCTGACGAGACATTCGATGCACATTTCTATAAGAAGGCGCAGGTCCGCGACCGCTACAACGAGCTGGCCATAGCCTTCCGCGGCGACTACAGTCTGGTCGTACGTCTCTACGACGACGGCATGGCCTACCGTTTCGAAACGCGCAGGGAGGGCGAGATCACCGTCGAGAACGAGCTGGCGGAATTCAACTTCCCGGCCGACTTTACGACCTACGCCCCGTATGTGCACCGCACCGAACTGCGCGACTTCGAGTGGCAGTTCTCGAACGCCTTTGAGAACACCTATGTCAAGCTGCCCATGACGCAGCTCGATGTGCGGCGGCTGATGTTCCTCCCCGTGCTCGTCGAAGGTCCCGAAGGGTGCAAGCTGCTCCTCACCGAATCGGATTTGAGGGACTACCCGGGGCTGTTTCTGGCCTCGTCGGCCGAGAAGCCGCAGCTGCGCGGCGTACTGGCAACCTATCCCAAAAACGTTGCCAACCCGAGCGGCTACAACAACCAGCAACAGATTGTCCTCGACCGCGAAAACTATATCGCCCGTACCGAAGGCACACGCACCTTCCCGTGGCGCGTGCTGGTCTACGCCCGCGAGGATTCCGACCTGCTCGCATCGGATATGACCTACCGGCTGGCCCCGGCGTCGAAGATCGACGATACGTCGTGGATCCGCCCCGGCAAGGTTGCCTGGGACTGGTGGCACGCCCTGAACCTCTACGGCGTCGATTTCGAGGCGGGCATCAACACCCGGACCTACAAGTACTACATCGACTTCGCCGCCCAGAACGGCCTGGAGTACATCCTTATCGATGACGGCTGGTCCGTAAACGGCCCGGCCGACCTGCTGCAGGTTGTTCCCGAGATGGATCTCGAGGAGCTGGTGGCCTACGGCCGCGAGCGCGGCGTCGGCATCCTGCTCTGGGCCGGACACGCCCCCTTCGAGAACGGCATGGAAGAGGCCGTGAAGCACTACGCCGAGATGGGCATCAAGGGCTTCAAGGTGGACTACATGAACCGCGACGACCAGCAGGTCGTGCAGTTCCTGCACCGCGCCGCGGAGCTCTGCGCCAAATACCACATGGTTCTCGACTTCCACGGAGTCTTCAAACCCGCGGGCATGAACCGCACCTGGCCCAACGTCCTCAACTTCGAGGGTGTCTTCGGCCTGGAGAACATGAAGTGGTCGCCGGAGACCACCGACATGGCAACCTACGACGTTACAATGCCCTTCATCCGCATGGCCGCCGGTCCGGTAGACTATACGCAGGGCGCCATGCGCAACGCCACGAAGGAGAACTACCGGCCCGTGCACGGCGAGCCGATGAGCCAGGGCACGCGCTGCCGCCAGGTGGCCGAATACGTCGTCTTCGAGTCGCCGCTCAACATGTTGAGCGACTCGCCCTCGAACTACCTCCGCGAACGGGAGACGCTCGATTTCATCGCGGCGATCCCCACCGTCTGGGATGAGATCGTGCCGCTGAAGAATGCCGTCGGCGAGTACATCTCCGTGGCACGCCGCGCGGGCGACGTCTGGTATGTCGGCGCCCTGACGGGATGGGAGGCCCGCGAGCTGGAGCTCGACCTCTCGTTCCTCGGCGCAGGGCCGTGGCAGGTCGAGAGCTTCAGCGACGGCGCCAATGCCGCCCGCGTGGCCCGCGACTACCGGCGTGAATGCTCGGAGCTTCCTTCGGACGGGAAGCTCCGCGTGAAGCTCGCCCCGGGCGGCGGCTTCGCGGCCCGCATCACGCGGTAAGGACCGGCATATTCCCGAACAAAAGCAGCGGCTTACACCGCTGCTTTTGTGTGCATAAATGAAAAGAATTGCGTATCTTTGCCTCCTGCAAAGGCGCGAGGCGCGCTGAAGATCCGAAACGAAAACAAACGAATAACAGCATATGGCATTACAGTGTGGCATCGTAGGGCTCCCGAACGTCGGGAAATCGACCCTCTTCAACTGCCTGTCGAACGCAAAGGCGCAGGCGGCGAACTTTCCTTTCTGCACGATCGAACCCAACGTCGGGGTGATCACCGTGCCCGACCAGCGGCTCGTGCGGCTGGCCGAAATCGACAACCCGAAGCGCGTCATCCCCACGACGATCGAGATCGTCGATATCGCCGGTCTGGTCAAGGGCGCCTCGAAGGGCGAGGGTCTGGGCAACAAGTTTCTGGGCAACATCCGCAACACGAATGCCATCATCCATGTGCTGCGCTGCTTCGACAACGGCAACATCACCCATGTGGACGGTTCGATCGATCCCGTGCGCGACAAGGAGATCATCGACACCGAGCTGCAGCTGAAGGACCTCGAGACGGTCGAAAACCGGCTCGCAAAGACCCAGAAGGCCGCCACGTCGGGCGGCGACAAGCAGGCCAAGCGGGCCGTGGAGCTGCTGCTCCAGTACAAGGCGGCCCTCGAGCAGGGCAAGAGCGCCCGCACGATCGAACTCGAGAAGGAGGACCGCAAGCTGGTCGCCGACCTGAACCTGCTGACCGACAAACCGGTACTCTACGTCTGCAACGTCGATGAGCAAAGTGCCGCGACGGGCAACGCCTACACCGAGGCGGTGCGTGCGGCCATCGCCGACGAGAAGGCCGAGATGCTCGTCATCGCCGCCGCCACCGAAGCCGACATTGCCGAGCTGGAGAGCTACGAGGAGCGGCAGATGTTCCTCGAGGACCTCGGGCTCGAGGAGTCGGGCGTGGCCCGTCTGATCAAGGCGGCCTACAAGCTGCTCAACCTCGAGACCTTCTTCACCACGGGAGCCGACGAGACCCGCGCATGGACCTACTCGCGCGGCATGAAGGCCCCGCAGACGGCCGGCATCATCCACACCGACTTCGAACGGGGATTCATCCGCGCCGAGGTCATCAAGTACGACGACTACGTTACGCTCGGCTCCGAGAAGGCCTGCCGCGATGCGGGCAAGATCGGCATCGAGGGTAAGGAGTATGTCGTTCAGGACGGCGACATCATGCACTTCCTGTTCAACGTCTGACCGGCGTCAGGCAACCGTTGTCCGAACCTTAAAAACCATAAGCCATGAAAAACGCGAAGTATCTGCTGATCGGCCTTGCGGCCGTCGCATGCGCCGTCATTCTGGGACGCGCCTACACCTACAAGTACCGTGCACAGGACACGATCCTCGTAACGGGACTGGGCGAGACGGAGTTCACGTCGGATCTGATCGTCTGGTCGGGAGAGCTTACGGCCGAGGCGCAGCAGGTTGCCGCCGGATATGCCGAGATCGAGCGCAGCAAGCAAAAGGTCCAGCAGTACCTCGCCGACAAGGGCATCCCGTCCGACGCCGTGGTCTTCGCCTTCGTGAATGTGGACAAGCAGTACGACCCGGTCTACAACGCCAACGGCAACTGGGCCGGGCAACGCTTCACGGGATACCGTCTGCGGCAGCGTTTCACGGTGGAGTCCTCCGACGTGGAGAAGGTCGAGACCGTCTCGCGCGAGATCTCCTCGCTGATCGCCCAGGGCGTCTCGATCGAGGCCTACGCCCCGGACTACTACTACACGAAGCTCGACGACGTGAAGATGGGCCTGATCGAAACGGCTTCGGCCGATGCGCGGATGCGCGCCGAGAAGATCGCCCGCAACGCCGGCACGAAGATCGGGCGCGTGGCTTCGGCCCGCATGGGCGTCTTCCAGATTACGGGAGCCAACACCAACGAGGAGTTCTCGGCCGGAGGGTCGTTCAACACCGCCTCGCGGCAGAAGAAGGCCCGCATCACCATGCGCGTGGAATACCGCGTAAAGTAGGCGCCACGGCAGGAAGATCCGGCCACACAACCCTATGAGCATTCAAAATTCGAAACACGATATGGAAAGACCCGTTCGGGTGCGCTTCGCACCCAGCCCCACCGGACCGCTGCACATCGGCGGCGTCCGCACGGCCCTTTACAACTACCTCTTCGCCCGGCAGCACGGAGGCACGATGATCCTCCGCATCGAGGATACCGATTCGCAGCGCTTCGTTCCCGGAGCCGAGGAGTATATCATGGAGTCGCTCCGCTGGTGCGGCATCGAGATCGACGAGGGCGTCGGTGTCGGCGGCCCCCACACTCCCTACCGCCAGAGCGAGCGGCGCGAAATCTACCTCAAATACGCCCTGCAGCTTGTCGATGCGGGCTGGGCCTACTACGCCTTCGATACGGCCGAAGAGCTCGACGCCCTGCGCCACGAAGCCGAGGCGCGCGGCGAGGCCTTCGCCTACAACTATGCCGTACGCGAGAAGTTGGCCACCTCGCTGGCCCTGCCGGCCGAGGAGGTCCGCGCGCGCATCGACCGCGGCGACCAGTGGGTCATCCGCTTCAAGATGCCCGAAAACCGGATCGTCAGCATGGATGACCTGATCCGCGGTCATGTCGAGGTGAACACCTCGACGCTCGACGACAAGGTGCTCTACAAGTCGGCCGACGCCCTGCCCACCTACCACCTTGCGAACATCGTGGACGACCACCTGATGGAGGTTTCGCACGTCATCCGCGGCGAGGAGTGGCTGCCGTCGCTGCCGCTGCACTACCTGCTCTACGAGGCCTTCGGATGGAGCGATTCGCGTCCCGAGTTCGCCCACCTGCCCCTGCTGCTCAAGCCCACGGGCGGCGGCAAGCTCTCCAAGCGCGACGGCGACAAGATGGGATTCCCGGTCTTCCCGCTCTTCTGGAAATCTCCCGCAACGGGCGAAACGGCCCACGGATACCGCGAGGACGGCTACTTCCCCGAAGCCTTCATCAACATGCTCGCCCTGCTGGGCTGGAATCCCGGCACAGAGCAGGAGCTTTTCACGATGCAGGAGCTTATCGACAGCTTCTCGCTCGAGCGCGTCTCGAAATCCGGCGCCCGCTTCCAGCCCGACAAGGCCCGCTGGTTCAATGCCCAGTACATGCACCGCAAGACGAATGCCGAACTGGCTGCCGTCTACCAGCCGATCCTGCGCGAGCACGGCATCGAGGTTTCGGACGAGGTGGCCGGCAAGGCCGCAGGCATCATGAAGGAGCGCGCCCAGCTGACGACCGACCTCTGGGACCTGACCTCCTACTTCTTCATCGCCCCCACGGAGTACGAGGAGAAACAGGTGCGCAAATACTGGAAGGGGCAGAATCCGGAGATCCTGCGCGAGCTGCGCGGCGTGCTGGAGGGCATCGACGACTTCTCGAAAGAGCATACCGAGGAGGTCGTTCACGCCTGGATCGAACAGAAGGGCTACGGCATGGGCCAGGTGATGAACACGCTGCGGCTGGCGCTCGTAGGCGCCGGCAAGGGCCCCGGCATGTACGACGTAACGGAATTTATCGGCAAGCAGGAGTGTCTGCGACGCATCGACCACCTGCTGGCCACACTCAAACCCACTGAATAAGATGGTAGATATCCAACAGCATGTCTGGGGCATGACCCCCGAAGGCGAGGCGATCATCCTCTACACGCTGCGCAACGACCGCGGCGCCGAGGTGCGACTCTCGAACTACGGCGCCGCGATCGTCGCCGCCGTGATGCCCGACCGCGAAGGCCGCATGGCCGACGTCGTGCTGGGATACAAGCGTCCCGAGGGCTATTTCCACGACGGTGCCGCCGCCGGCAAGAGCGTGGGCCGCTGCGCCAACCGCATCGCCTACGGCAGGATGACCGTCGAGGGCAAGGAGTACACGCTCGAGGTGAACAACGGGGTGAACCACCTGCACGGCGGCACGAAGAACTTTGCCAACCGGGTCTGGGAGAGCCGCGTGGAGACCAACCGCGTGGTCATGACCCTGCTCTCGGAGGACGGCGACCAGGGCTATCCGGGCGAGCTGTGCGTCGAGGCGATTTTCGACTTCGACGAAGACTGCGCGCTGGAGATCACCTATCTGGCCCGCACCGACCGGACAACCGTCGTGAACCTCACGAACCACGTCTATTTCAACCTGGCGGGCGAAGACTCCGGGGCGGTCCTCGACCACGAACTGCAACTCAACGCCTCGAAGGTGCTCGAAATGAACGAGCGGCAGATCCCCACGGGGCAACTGCTCGACGTGGAGGGCACACCGCAGGATTTCCGGTCGTTCCGGACATTCCGCCCGGGCATCGACGCCGAGTTCAACCATATCCGCGACTTCAAGGGCTACGACCATCCCTTCGTCATCGACGGCTGGAAGCCCAACATTCTGGGCGAGGTGGGCACGCTGCGCGACCCGCATTCGGGCCGCCGCGTCGAGGTGCTCTCGTCGCAGCCCAGCGTGATGATCTACACGGGCAACTGGCTCGCGGGCGGCTGCCCCGAGACCAAGCACGGCGGGCAGTATGCCGACTACGACGGCGTGGCCATCGAATGCCAGAACTACCCCGATGCCGTGAACCACGCCGACTTCCCGTCGCCGCTGCTCCACCCGGGCGAAACCTACTGCCAGAAGATCGTGTTCCGCTTCGGAGTCTGCTGATTCCGCCGGGGACGACAACCTGCATTCCGCACAAAGCCCCCATACCGGAAGGTCGGGGGCTTTTTTTCTCGGTATCTACGGAGCCTTTCGCAGAAAACCCGTTCTCCGGCCGGTCCGACAGGAGCAAGAAAGAAATCCCCGAAGAGGGAATAAACCGATCATTTTACAAGCTAAAACAATCTTTTCAAATCATGATTCAGCTTACATCGAAAGCGGCAAGAATACTCTATTCCATCCTTGCGAGCGTGATCATCATCCTCTTCTGGAGAAACATCGGCTTTGTAACCGCACTTTTCGACGTACCGGGCGACTCGATCCTCGGTCTGTCGATAAAGGCACTGCTCCTTACTCTTGTCGCTTTGATTCTGACAACCGTCGTAATCAAGCCGAAAGAGCTGTTTTCTTTTCTCGGATTGAGTGGAAACATCCTCAAGGGATTCGGAATCGCACTCCTGTGTGTACTGCCGCTGTATCTCATGTTTCCCTTCTTCGGAAACATCAATACGGAATTGACCTGCTCCGTGATTTATGACAGGGCCATCCTGACCGGATTCAAGGAGGAGTTGGTGTTCCGGGCCCTTATGTTCGGATTGCTTTTCCGGTATGCAAAAACCGGCTTCTTCTGGGCGGCCATATTGCCGGCCCTCTATTTCGGCTCCGTGCATCTCTATCAAGGGCACGATGTTCTTTCGGCGCTCGCGGCTTTCGGCGTAACCTTTATCGGGGCACTCTATTTCAGTTGGATATACGTCGAATGGAATTTCAACCTATGGATTCCGGCCGGATTGCATATACTGATGAACGGAGCATGGTTTGTTTTCACCATGGAAGGCACTGAAGTCGCTGCGGGAGGCGTGATTTCCAATATTGCCCGAATGATCAGCATTGCATTGGCTGTTGTCATCACGGTCTATTATCACAAGAAAAAAGGTGAGAAGGTCTTCGATTATCCCATCTTGAAGTTCTGACTTTCTTCATTCTCCGCGTAAAGGAGTCATCTGCACAAGACAGGGCGCGCCTCAACTTGCCCCACCAAAAGGCGCCGAAAACCGCTGTTTTTTGCTTCGCCGGCAAAATGAAAAAACCCTGATTTCGTTTGGAAATCAGGGTTTTGCAACTTTTTGCTTCTCTTCAAAGTGGTACCACCAGGGATTGATGTGTCCTTGTAAGCACTTGTATCTCAACGCTTTGCCTTTGGCTTCTATAAAAAAGCCACGAGACTGGCACGTTTAATCTACAATAGAATTCACCTTATTTCAGAAACACGTTACGT
>DWWQ01000035.1 GCA_019119615.1 Candidatus Alistipes stercoravium
ATATGACCATGCGGTCATATTTTTGCTTCAAATCGTGAAAAAAACGGCTGAAAGCCTGCTCAGCGCTTCAGCAGCCCATATATATAGAGGAAACGCTTTCGGAGAATCGCGACATCGAGGCCGTCGGAGAAGGACATTTGATAGGCCAGTCCGATAAAAACCTGCCGGAACAGAGCGGCGGCTTCCAGTATGTCGGTGTCTTGGCGCAGTTCGCCGCGCTTGACCCCCCCCCGAATGGTGTCGCACCAGAGCTGATACTCCTTTTCCATCCATTCGTGGAGCTTGCGCTTGCCGTCGGGATAGTAAAAAAGCACCTGCTGGAAGAGGTGAAAGTAACCGGCATTGGCCAACTCTCCGGGCATCTTCTCCCGCTGGACATTGCCCAGCCGCACGATCTCGGCCATGGTATGTTCCACACCCTCGACGTATTTGTCGATGAAATCGCGCAGCGACCCGTCCGAAGGTGCAAATTTGTTTTCAGGATCCTGGAGATGGAAGAGATAGCGGTCGGCCACGGCGATGAACAGATCGAGTTTCGAGGGATAATAATTGAAGATCCCGGTTTTGGTCAGCCCGACGCTGTGGGCGATCATTTGCAGGCTGACGCCCTCGTAATTCATCGACATGAAGAGCTGCAGGGCATTTTGCAGAATCTCTTCCCGATTGGTTTTCATGACTTAAATATATTTACTTTTCAAAGATACGATCATTATTCGGGAAAATGGTCATGTTTTTCCATTGAATGTTGCTTCTTTTTGCAATGCCGGTGATTTCCTGATCCCAATGCCCCTTTTTATTTTATGAAGTCTTGCGATACGGTTGTACGTTCTGTGATTTTTTCGTCTTTTCCTCCTGTCGCCTCAGACCGCCTCTGGCGGTGCGGTTTGTTTGCGCAAAATTCATTGATTGCTGCATAATATATTGATAATCAATATAGATAAATTTCTTCAACGAGGAGGAATATTAAGCCTGTTTCGGAGGCAAATGCTTCAGAATACGCCTGTTGAAAATTTACAAGAGCGACCCTCGGGTCGCTCTTTTTGTACTTTTTGTGGTGGTTAGAGCATATGAACTTCCCAATAAATGACCGGACTCGCCCGTTTCATCCTGCAGAATAACACAGAACAGCCTCCGCAGGTCAAAATCCCGAATCCGGGTAGAAACATCCGTAAATCGTATACAAAAATCCGGACGGAAACAGATACTTTTGTATCAGAGAAACTGAATGTACCCGAAAACCGAATCAACATGAAATCAAAACTGATCCTTGCACTTGTCGCATTGGCAATAAACAGTACAACCATCATGGCACAGGAAAAAATCAAACAAACGGCTGGACGCGACCAGCTCGGGAAGTTCGCCCCGAAATTCGCGGAACTCAACGACGACATCCTCTTCGGCGAGGTGTGGAGCCGCACCGACCGGCTCGGGCTACGCGACCGCAGTCTGATAACGATCACCTCGCTCATCAGCCAGGGAATCACCGACTCGTCGCTGGTCTATCACCTGCAGACAGCCCGCCAGAACGGCATCACCCGCACGGAGATCGCAGAAATAATCACCCACATCGGTTTTTATGCAGGCTGGCCCAAAGCCTGGGCCGCCTTCAACCTCGCCAAGGGCGTGTGGGCGGAAGATACGGAGGGTGAAGATGCCCGGGCCGCATTCCAGCGTCAGATGATCTTCCCGATCGGCGAGCCCAACGCGGCCTATGCACAATACTTCATCGGCAACAGCTATCTCGCACCGATCTCAAACGAGCAGGTGAAGATCTCGAACGTTACGTTCGAGCCGCGCTGTCGCAACAACTGGCACATCCATCACGCCACGCAGGGCGGCGGGCAGATGCTCGTCGGAGTGGCCGGTCGCGGATGGTATCAGGAAGAGGGGAAACCGGCCGTGGAGATCCTGCCCGGAACGGTGATCCACATCCCTGCCGGCGTGAAACACTGGCACGGAGCCGCGGCCGACAGCTGGTTCGCCCACCTGGCCTTCGAAGTGCCGGGCGAGGAGTGCTCGAACGAATGGCTCGAACCCGTAACGGACGAAGCCTATGACAATCTTCAAAAATAAAACGGATATCCATGCTTAAAATCCTATTGACAGGGTTGTCGGTCTTCGGCATGGCGACCGCAACCTGCGCACAACAGAAACAAACCATGAACGACATGCAATCGAATTCCAAAATCCTTGTCGCCTATTTTTCGGCGACCGGCACGACGGCCCGTGTCGCAGAGACGCTGGCAACGGTTACGGGCGGGGAGCTATACGCCATTGTCCCTGCCGAGCCGTACACAAGCGCCGACCTCGACTGGCACGACGCACAGTCGCGCAGTTCGGTGGAGATGAACGATCCGGAATCCCGGCCCGGGATCAAGGGTACGGTAAAGAATCCCGCCGCATACGACGTGATCTTCATCGGCTATCCCATCTGGTGGGACCTTGCCCCGAGGATAATCAACACCTTTATCGAAAGCCATGATCTGAAAGGCAAGACGGTGATCCCGTTCGCCACATCGGGCAGCAGCAGCATCACCCACAGCGCAACAACGCTGAAAAGGGACTACCCCGCCCTGCAGTGGAAGGAGGGGCGGCTGCTCAACCGGGCCAGCGAGCAAACCATACGGGAGTGGATCGGCAAACTGGGGATTTGACCGCGCCGGGCAACTTCCCGGTAGCGCCTCCTGAAAGAAACGAGAGCGACCTGCAGGTCGCTCTCGTTTCTTTCGGTATCTGCGGACAGGCCGGATACGTCCGGATCGGGCGCGGTCAAGGGATCCAGAGCGTCTCCTGCACGCCGTAGAACGAGGTCAGCAGGCGGCCCAGCACATAGAAATAGTCCGAGAGACGGTTCAGCCAGGCGAGCGTCGCGGGATCGACACCGTACTGCGCATCGGCACGCAGCGCCGAACGCTCGGCACGCCGGCAGACCGTGCGGCAGACATGGCACAGCGAAACGGCCGTATGCCCTCCGGGAATGGTGAACTTGTCGATGGGCGGAACCTCGGCCTGCATGGCGTCGATGCGCGTCTCGAGCCACGAAACGGCATCTTCGGGCAGCGGCGGCACCTGTTTGCGGCCCGTCGGATCGGCGGCCAGCAGCGCTTCGACGGTCATCATGCGCGACAGGACACGGTTCAGATCCTCCACGGCCCCCGCGGGAGCCGTGGCCGCTTCGCGAAGCCGGTCCGCAAGCAACGCAACGAAGGCCGAAAGCTCGTCCACGGTACCGTAGGCCTCGACACGCGCGTCGGTTTTCGAAACCCGTTCGCCGCCGATCAGCGAGGTCGTGCCCCGGTCGCCGGTTTTGGTATAGACTTTCATAGGCGGAAATGTTGTTTAGGCAGGTAATTGTTGAAAAAGAGCAGGTAGCCCCGGTTATCCACGGTCGTCGAACGATGCGCGGCGATCAGCTGCCGGCACAGCGTCTGCCGATCGCGGTCCGCATAGGGCGAGAGCAGCGCGACGGTATGTCCTGCGGCAGCCGCGGCGGCGATAAGCCGCGCCGTAGCCCCCAAATCCAGGTCGCAGGTGGCGATGCACAGATCGGCATCCGCACGATCCATGCCGAAAGTCGCATAGCCGCAATGGATCGCCAGGTTCTGCAGCTGGACAGCCCGCCGCGGCTCGACACCCCACGCAAGAAGCGCCTCGTACAGCCGGCGGTCGCCCGCAAGCAGCTCACGGCGCATGAAAACATGGCGCACCAGATCATAGACGAAGGGCGAATGGACCCCGTGCCCCCGGAAATAGCGCGCCCGCGGGAGGCGTGAGCGCAACTCCGCAACCCGTCCCGAAAGGCGCATGTGCAGCCGATGTCCGTGCCAGTCCATAATCAGCGCGATTTCATCTCTCCGGCCAGATGGCCCGTGGAGAAGGCGATCTGAAGGTTGTAGCCTCCGGTATTGGCGTCCAGGTCGAGCACCTCGCCGGCAAAATAGAGCCCCCGCACCTTCAACGACTCCAAGGTCTCGGGATTCACCTCCGAGCAGCGGACGCCGCCGGCCGTCGTAACGGCATATTCGAACGGCGCGTAGTCCGTAATGGGGAAGGTCAGCCCCTTGAGCGTGCGGATCAGGCGCGTGATCTCCGCCTCGGTGAGTTTCGAGACGTAGGTTTTGGAGTGGATGTCCAACTCCTGGGCCAGCGGAAGCACCATGGGGCGCGGGACGAGCTTGCGCAGCAGTTCGGCGAAGAACTCCGTGGGGGCCAGTTCGGCCAGCTCGCGCGAGATGCGCTCGCGGAGCACCTCCTCGGTGAGGGCCGGCTTCAGATCGACGACCAGTTTCACGCGGCGACCGTCGATGAGCGCATCGACGGCATCACGGCTCATGCGCAACGCCACGGCACCCTCGATACCCCGTTCGGAGAAGCCCAGCTCGCCGAACTCCTCGCGGACCGCCTCGTCGTCGATCCACAGCGTCGCGCGGACATTGCGCAGCAGCAGCCGGTTGAGCTGCCGCACACGCGGATGCGGCGAGACGAGCGGCGTGAGCGACGGCCGCAGCGGCTCGATCGTATGGCCCAGGTCGGCGGCAAAGGCGTAGCCGTCGCCCGTGGAGCCCGTAGCGGGATAGGAGACGCCGCCCGTGGCAAGGATGACGCGCGGGGCCTCCTCCTTGCGTTCGAAACCCCGTTTGTTGATGTATTTCACGCCGAAGACCCGGTCGCCTAGGGTCAGGACGCCCGTAACGCGCGTATCGTAAAGAATCTTGACGCCGTTCTCGACGCAGTAGTCCAGCAGGGCGTTGGCAATGTCCCACGCCTTGCCGCTGCGGGGAAAGACCCGCTCGCCGCGCTCGATGTCGAGTTTCACGCCCTGACGCTCGAAGAAGCGGATCGTCGCCCGGTTGTCGAACGACGCGAATGCCGGGGCCAGAAACTCCGCATTCGTGCGCACCTGCGAAGCAAACTCCTCCGCAGGCCGCGCATTGGTTACGTTGCAGCGCCCCTTGCCCGTAATGCGGACCTTGCGGCCCGATTTCTCCATCTTTTCGAGGAGCAGCACGCGCCTGCCGCTGCGTGCCGCCGTTCCCGCGGCCATCAGGCCCGCGGCGCCCGCGCCGACGACAATGACGTCGTAGGGGCGGATCTCTTCCATCTGTTCCATATTGGTGCAAAGATAGCCATTTCTCGCCGAAATCGACTGCCTGCCGCCCCATTTCGGGAAAAATTCACTCATCGAAGAGACTTTGCAGTCAAATATTTGCAGATTCGACATTTTTTCACTATATTGCAACGACATCAAAAATCAACCGCCATGGGACTCAAAAAAAGAATAGACCGCGTGGATGCGGCCCTTCGGGAAGCAGACTGGAAGTTGTTCGCAGTTCCCTTTGCCTTCTTTTTCACCATGCTCGCGATCACGGACACCGAGCTCGGGCTCGAAGCTCTCTTTCTGAAATCCTTCCGCGCAGCGGCATGGCTGTTCATCACAATCGGATGGCTGAGAGTTATTTACCACATCTATCTGAAAACCACATCGTACTTCCGCAAACGCCGCGAGGCGAAGAGCGTCTGACCGTTCTTCATTCCCGGAACTTCATAGCGGACGGCCGTTTCGAACGGCTGTCCGCATTTTTTTACTGGCCGGTACGGAGCTGCAGAGCGGTCGGGCTACCTGCGGTCCGGGGCGGCGCATCCGCGGGAGCAGCCGAAAATTCCACGCCGAATTTGCCCCGAAGATTTGATTTTCACGACGCCATGCACTATCTTTGCCCCGCAAAATCGTTCTATAAGATATGTTGAGCAGAAGATTACTCCGCATCAAGGTCATCAAGGCGCTGTTCGCCCACATCAAGTCGGGAGCCGACAACATGATCGCCTCGGAAAAAACGCTCATGGCGTCCGTAGACAAGGCCTACGACCTCTATTTCCAGATGCTGACGCTCCCCGTGGAGATCGTCCGTTACGCCGAGCAGCGTCAGGAGCTGGCCAAGCAGAAGAAACTGCCGACATTCGAAGACCTCCACCCCAACACCAAGTTCGTCGATAACTCGATCATCCGCATCATCGCCAACAGCGATGCCGTGAACGACCATGTCGCCGCGCGCAAACTCGGATGGGGGCAGTATCCCGATCTGATCCGCACGATCTACATGCAGCTCGTGGAAAGCGACTACTACAAGGAGTACATGCAGCGCGAGGAGCGTTCGCTCGACGAGGACCGCAGCCTGCTCGATGCATTCTTCCGGTCGATGCAGGAGTGCGAGGCGCTCGACGACGTCCTCGAGGAGATATCTATCCTCTGGAACGACGACCTGCCCTACATCATCATGATGATCCTCCGCACGCTGGAGAACCTGCGTCCCACGCATACCGACCTGAAGGTCCCCGCGAAGTTCAAGAGCGGCGAAGACCCCGAATTCGTCAAGACGCTCTTCGAGAAGACGCTCGTGAACTATGCCTCCTACCAGGACTACATCGAGCGCTACACGGCGAACTGGGATGTCGAGCGCATCGTATTCATGGACAACCTGATCCTCGCCACGGCAATGGCCGAGTTCATCAACTTCCCCTCGATTCCCGTGAAGGTTACGCTCGACGAGTGGATCGAAATCTCGAAATACTACTCCACGCCAGGCAGCAGCACCTTCATCAACGGCGTGCTGGACAAGATCGTCGAGTCGCTCACCGAAGAGGGACGCATCAGGAAGGCCGGCCGAGGATTGATATGAGCCTCCGCGCAACGGCATACGCACTGATGCTCGGCCTGCTCTGCACGGCCTGCGGCGATGCGGCCGGAAAACGGCAGGCGGCGCACTCCGACGAGGCGGCCGGGGGCGCATTCCGGACCATCCGCATCGGGGAGGAGTTTTTCGACAAGGGTGCTACGGACACCATCCGTTTCGGGCGCATGCATTCGGGCGAGATCGCACAGCTGCAATTCCGTATCGCCAACCAGTCCGAACGCCCGACGGCCATCCGTTCCTACGAACGCAACTGCGGCTGCACGACGCTCGAATACGCGCAGGAGCCCTTTGTACCGGGCGCCGCACGGCAGGTGGCCATCTCGTTCGATTCGAGAGGTACACGGGGCTGGCAACTTAAGACCGTGGAGATCCGTCTGGCCGGCGGCACCAAACCCCTCAAGCTTTTCGTGGAGGCCGAAGTCGAATAAACGGGCCGTTTCCTGTTGCGGTCGGGACTTTCCGGGGCCCGAACCCTTCCCGGCATCGTAAAAAAGGTGAGAAAAAACGGCATCCGGAAAACAAATCGGAAGCATTGTTTGTTTTATATCCGAATTGCATTATCTTTGTCCCGATAAAGCGAACAATCACTTAAAAAACGAATAACCGTTATGATCAATTTCCTTCAGGCAGCCGGCGCCGCCGCACAGCAGCCCCAGCCCGGTTTCATGCAACAGTACAGTTTCATCATTATGATCGCCCTCATGGTGCTGGTCCTCTGGCTCTTCATGTGGCGTCCCGAGGCCAAGCGCCGCAAGCAGATGCAGGCCTTCCGCGACGGACTGAAGAAGGGCGACAAGATCATCACCGCCGGCGGTATCTACGGCGTGGTCAAGGAGGTCAAGGAGACTACCCTGCTCATCGAGGTGGACGGCAACGTAACGCTGCGCATCGACAAGAACATGGTCGTGGCCGACAATACGGACCTGCAGCGCCAGTAATCCGCAGCATGCGCGATACGAAAGGGAGTTGCCCGACGGGCAACTCCCTTTTTCTTTGGTCAGTCAGGCAGGTGCAGCGCCGCGATTTCGATCACACGCTGGTTCGAACTGCCCCGGAAGCGGAGCGCCGGGTCGCGCAGCGTGGCGACATAGCGTCCCTCGACCAGCGTGTCGATCCACCGCAGGCAGGCGCGGCGCGCCGGGTCGGAAAGGCACTCCTCGAGCGTATAGCCCGTATAGCACCAGATGTTCTGTCCGGTGCGCTCCTTGAGCAGCCGCAGGAAGCGCTCCATCGCCTCGGGCCGCAGCAACGGATCGCCGCCGCTGACCGTAATGCCGTCGAGCAGCGGGTTGGAGCGGATCTCCCGGCAGATGCGCTCGGCCCATGCATCGGTAAGGACGGTACCCTGCAGGGGGTCGTGGCTCTGCGGATTGTGGCAGCCCGGGCAACGGTGCGCACAGCCGGCGAAATAGATCGCATAGCGGATGCCGTAACCGTCGGAGATCGTCTCCGGGTAAATCTGGAGGATGCGGAGGGGCATCATTCCGGGCAGCGGTTAATGGTGCTTCACCCGGTCGCGCTCCTCGGCCTGCTTGGCGGAGTTCCACGACTCGAGGCTTCCGGTCAGGTAGCCCGTGATGCGGCGCATGCGCGAGATATCCTCCGAACCGCAGACCGGGCACTTCGAGTAGATCACCCCGCGGTAGGAGCATTTGCGGCAGGTGTCGATCGGATGGTTGATCGAGCCGTAGCCAATGCCCGCATCCTGCATCACCTTCACGATCTTGAGGATCGCCACTGGATTCTTCTTCGCCTCGCCGTCCAGCTCGACATAGGTGATGTGTCCGCCGCGCGTGATGGCGTGGAAAGGGGCCTCGAGGCGGATCTTCCCGACGATCGAGACCGGCTCGCGGACATCGACATGGAACGAATTGACGTAGTAGTCGCGGTCGGTAACTCCGGGGATCACGCCGTAGCGCTTGCGGTCGAGGCGCGTGAAGCGGCCGCTCAACCCCTCGGCGGGCGTCGCCAGCACGGAGTAGTTGAGCCCGTAGCGGGCCTTGTACTCCTCGACGACGCGGTTCATGACCAGCACGGCATCGTAGAGCGTCTGCCACGCCTCCTGCGAGGTGGCATGGCCCTCGCCGTAGAGGGCGACCATAGCGTTGTGGCCCCCGATGAAGCCGATGCCCAGCGTACCCTGCCGCAGCACGTCGCCCACCTCGTCGTTGGGTGCAAGCCGCCCGCCGCCCTTCCAGACGTCGTTCGACATCATGAAAGGGAACTGCCGCGCGAGGGCCGTGCGCTGGAACAGGTAGCGTTCATAGAGCTGTTCGGCGATCATCGACGCCGTGCGGTGCACCGACTCGAGGAAGATCGCCCGCGCCTCCTTGCGGATGGCGTGCTTGTTGCCGTCGGGGATCAGGTCCGAAGCCTCGCGCACAGCCTCGATGGCCAGGCGCGGCAGGTTCATCGAGGTGAATGACAGGTTGCCGCGGCCCCAGGAGCTCTTCTCACCGTGGAGATTCTCGAAGACCCGCGTGCGACACCCCATCGTCGCCACCTCGTAGCGGAAACGGTCCGGATCATCGGCGCGCCACTTCTCGTGGCGGTTGAACGGGGCGTCAAGGAACATGAAGTTCGGGAACAACGCCACCGAAGTCGTGCGGCACGCCTCGACCAGCAGGTCGAAGTTCGGCGCGCGGAACGGAATCCGACCGGCAAGGGCCCCGTCGAAATCGCGGACGGCAGCCTCGTAGTCCTCGTCGCTCCACGAAACACCCTCCTTTACCTTGAAAATCTGGATCGGGAAGACGGGAACCTCGCCGTGGCCCAGCCCCTCGACCGTGGCGGCAAGCAGTTCGCGGATGACCATACGTCCCTCGGGCGAGGTGTCCGTGCCGTAGTTCACCGAGCTGAAGACCACCTGGTTGCCGCCGCGCGAGTGCATCGTATTGAGGTTGTGGAGGAAGCCCTCCATGGCCTGGTGCGTCTCCCGTCGTGTCGCGTCGCAGGCATGGTCCCAAATCTGCCGCAACTCCTTTTCGGTGATCCCGAGACCCGCCGCGGAAAGGGCCTGCAGCAGGTCGGCAAGGCGCTCGTCCGAAGCCTCGATCGTCGGGACATGCTCCGCGCAGAGCGTCTTGAGCTGTGCCCGCTCGGGGGCGGCGGATTCCTTGAGAGCGGCAAGGAAGGCAATACCCTCGACCAGGTGTTTGCGGAAGGTTTTGAGCACACCCGGAGCCATGAAACGGTCGAAGGCCGGAATCGACTGTCCGCCGTGCTGCTCGTTCTGGTTCGTCTGGAAGACGATCGTGGCCAGCGTGGCGTAGCTCTGGATCGACTGCGGCGTACGCACCGAACCGTTCTTGGTATGGAACCCGCGTCGGTAGATATCCTCCAGATCGTACTGGATGCAGGTCGTGGTCTTCGTGGGATAGTAGTCCAGGTCGTGGATATGGATGTCGCCGTCGCGGTGCGCACGGCCGTGGCGGACACCCACGAGGTACTTCAGCGCGTAGTCCTTCGTGATCTCCGAGGCGAAGGTCATCATCTGGCCCGCAGGCGTGTGCGACGACATGTTGGCGTTCGAGAGGTTGATGTCGTTGCGCTCGACCGTAACGATGCCGTCCATAACCCCCTTGATCGTCGAACGGCGGTCGCGTTCGACATTGCGCCACTCGCGGTAGATGATATACCGCTTGGCAATCGACGGGTCGCGCCCCATGAGCCGTTCCTCGACCAGGTCCTGGATCTCCTCGACGGAGATCTCCGGCTTCGTGATGGACGAGGCGACGTCCGAGGCGATGCGGGCGATCGTCTGCTCGCGGTCCATGATGCCGCCCGCGCGATAGGCTTTCGTGATGGCGCGGACGATCTTCTCCAGCGAAAACGGCTCCGTCTTGCCATCACGCTTGATGATGGAAATCTGTGCGTAATCCATTGTAAAATGAATATGTATGTTTCACAATCGGCCCCGTTTCCCCGCAGGACCGGACATTGCTCCGCAAAGGCAGGTCTTCTGACTCGCGCCGATCCGCGGACGCCTTCCCGCCCGTTACGAAGAACAGACAGTGGCTCAAGATGGTCCGCGGCGCAGAAAGCACTCACAGCAGCGGGAACTGTCCGGGATTCGCACCCGGTTCCCTCTTATCCCCGGACCCGGCAGGCCGGGGATACCTTTGCGGGAACAAAGATCCGCCAAAAGAGCCCGGATTCAAAGCCCGCAGCGGAAAAGTTTTCAACATTTTACCAAAGAACCGGATATCGTACACAAAATCAGAAAGTTGCTTCGCACGGTTCCGAAAATGCCGCCGGAGGATTTGGAGCTCCGGCCGGTCCGTGCTATCTTTGCGGCCGCAAAACGACACGCACGAAGAACATGACCCGACATCTGACCCATATCTGCCAGGGGACCTGCTCCCGGCAAATCGACATCGACATCGACGGCGAAAAGATCCTCAACGTACAGTTTACCGGAGGCTGCCACGGAAACACGCAGGGCGTAGCCGCCCTCGTGCGCGGCATGCGCATCGACGAGGCCATCGCCCGTCTCGACGGCATCGACTGCCGCGGAAAGGGAACCTCCTGCCCCGACCAACTGGCACGGGCACTGAAAGCCGCCCGGGAATAAGCCCGGAATCATCCACCGAACGGACCGCGGGCGGCCGTATCCGCACAACCCGGAAATCCGCTCTCCGGACCGGAGAAAACACGATCCGAGAACAACAGCCACCCTTGTGCCGGGGTTTCACGGACAGGGTATGGACCGGGTCCGTATTTTTCAGGCCCACAGTTGGAGATTGTGTTTTTTTTCGTATCTTTGTCCCGCTTTCGAGCAACTGTCTGAGCTGTGGTGTAATGGTAACACAGCAGATTTTGGTTCTGTCGTTCTGGGTTCGAATCCCGGCAGCTCAACACAAAAGGGAGAGATCGTGCGATCTCTCCCTTTTGCATCCTATCGGGTCGCCCTAACGCACCTTCGAGAGGAACTTCGCCCGATCGACCACATAGCGGACGTGCACCCCCTCGCCGATCATTCCTTCGGCATCGCGCGCCCCGACCGTAAAGGTCAGCTTGCGGCCCTCGACCTCGGTCAGCACCGCCGTGGCCGTAATCCCGGCCCCGAGGCCCGAAGGCTTGATATGCGTCGTGTTCATCTCGGATCCCACCGTCGTGGATCCCTCGGGCAGGACGGCGGCCACGGCCCGCATCGCCGCATTCTCCATAAGCGCCACCATGGCCGGCGTGGCGAATACCTCCATGTCGCCCGAGCCCATCGCCACGGCCGTATTGGCTGCCGTAACCGTCGTCGTGCTGCAGGCGGAAAGTCCTTTTTCCAACATCTCGATCTTGTTTTTCACTATCAGGTTCTACGAAAATAACTACCTTTGTGCGGAAGCACCCCGCACCGGAACGGCCTTCGCAGCCGGTTTTTCCGATGCGGATGCGGCAAAGGTAACGATTTTTCCAAAGATGAAAAAACGGTCGGCCATATTGCTCGCAGCACTGCTTGCGGCACTGGTTCTCCCCCACCGTCGGGCGGCGGCGCAGGGCGGACGCGGATTCCTGCGGCAGGAGTGGATCGTCGAACGGGGCGACTCGATCCCCCACATCTACCTCCTGCCGGTCTACGTCTTCGACCGGCCGGTCGATCTGCGCCGTTACCAGAAGCTCGTGCGCGCCGTCAAGCGCGTCTACCCCATGGCGCAGACCGCACGGGCAAAAATGGCCGAGATGGAGGGCGTCCTGCTCGAACTGCCCACAAAAAAGGAGCAGAAAGCCTATATCAAGCAGGTCTACAACCAGATCAAGGAGGAGTACACCCCCGTGGCCAAGCACATGACCCGCACCGAAGGACGCGTGCTGCTCAAGCTCATCGACCGCGAAACGGACTACACGGCCTACGAGGTGCTGCGCGAATTCCGCGGCGGATTCGTGGCCGGATTCTGGCAGGGCATATCCCGGATCTTCGGGCAGAACCTCAAGTCGGAGTACGACAAGGAGGGCGAGGACCGGATTATCGAGCAGATCGTTATCTACTACGAAGCCGGACTGCTGTAAGCGCGTCAGAAGGAAAGGGCAAGGCCGCCGCTGATGCCGACAAACGAGCGGTGCGGAGCTCCGAGGTCCCGGTCGGAACGCGGGGACCCTTCAACGAAATTACGCGTCAGGTAGTAATGGTAGGTAATGTCGAGAAACAGGCGGACACGGCCGATCGGCAGCTGGAGACGTCCGCCCGCATCCACCGTACAGACAAAACGCTGCCCGACGTCGTACAGTTCCGCATCCTGCGAGCGGAGCGGACCGAAGAGCATGCCGGGCGTGAGACCCGCATGCAGTTCGAACACCGAGGGAACCTCCGGCACGAAGGTTTCGAAAAGGATCCGGCCGACGGAGGGATCCGCCATGTCGCGGTCCGGATACCAGGTCCCGTTGTAATAATAGCCGTCGGGCGAGGAGGTCGGCATGCGCCGAACGCCCGAACGCCAAGAAAACTGCAGCGGAACGGAGGCATATTGTCCGTCGTGGAGCGGCGTGGTAAAGAGGTTGAGACCCGTACGCAGACCGATATTGCGGTAGTTGTAGGCGGCGAAATCCACGGCCGCATACTGCATGGCCTGATCGGGAACGCCCGCACCGACACCGATCTGCACGCCGTAGCGCAGGCCGATCTCCTTGTTGCGGAGCTGCTTTTTCACGGTGGCGGGATCCGGGGCGGATTCGGAAGCCGGCTGCGCATAAAGCGCAACAAAGGCAAGGCATCCGGCAAAGGTGGTCGTCAGTCGTTTCATGGTCGGTAGTTTGGCCAAAACTGTTTTTGGGGCAAATATAACCTTTTCGGGCCAATCGGCAAGTCAGACAGTCAAGGATACCAAAAATTCAGCTCATGGCACCAAAAACAGTTTTGCCCCGGCCATGCCAGGTCGGGGCGAACCTGTTTCTTCGGAAGCAGAGCTACATGCGCTGCAGGCGTGCGGCAAGCGTCCCGATCTGGCGGCGGAACTCCTCCCGGGTGCGCGGACGCGGATTCAGGGGGCGCATCTCGTCGAGCGGCTTCTCATAGAAGGCATCGACAATGGGCTGCATCTCCATGCGCCCGGCATCATAGGTCAGCCGGCGCGACGAGGAGCGAAGTTCCCGCTCGATCTCCCGCCGGTAGTGGTCGAACTCGGGGAGGTAGTAGTAGTCGAACAGTTCGCTGATGTAGCTGCGGCAGTAGCTGTTCTCGGCATTGCCCTTGAGCGCCTGTTCGAAGGCCGGATTGATCGGTGCGCGCACCGCCTCGATCTGCCGCAGCGAAGCCTGCATCGAGTAGTCGTCGTGCAGATTCAGCACATCGCGCAGGGCCGTAAGCAGCATCCGTGCCTCGGAGCCCCGGCGGCGCACCTCCGCGGCCGGAACATCACCCTGCTCCCAGGCCTGCTGGGCCAGCAGGTAGCGGTACCAGGCAACCGTATAGAGACGCCCCATAAGGGTTCGCGCCAGGTCGATGGCATCGCGATCGACAAAGGCATTGCCCGCGCCGTAGGGCACGGCGGCGAGCGCCGCCATCATCTCGGGAAGCTGCGCGAGCTGCGGGGCGACCTGCTCCAGGGAGCGGCGGTAACCGGCAAGAGCGGCGGAGTCGGGTTTCGACGAGGCCGTTTCGCGGATGTCGCGGAAGGCGAGCGGCAGCTCCGTGCACCGCTCGGCCAACGGCAGGATGGCACGCCAGGCGCGCTCCATCGCGGCGGCGTGTTCACCGTAGCGGCTGCGGCAGAACTCCGGAAGCAGCTCCTCGGGGTGCAGCACGTCGGGGTTCCAGGCATTGTGGGTGAAAAATTCCATGATGAGCGGATCGCTGTGCGAGGTCTCGGGCCAGAAGACGAAGCCCCGGCACATCGGATCGGCGGCAGCGACCGGAAGCCGTTCGGCGATCAGGTCGTAGTAGCCGCGCAGGTCGTTCTCCCACTCGTAGGCGTGGAAGATGCCGAAAGTATAGGGGAAGCGGCCCACGACACCCCAGTTCGTGAAGTCCGTATTGCTCTCGTTCGACGGAAGGTCGGAGGTATAATCCAGGATAATCGTCCGCGTGGGATCCAGCTGGCCGAGCAGCCGGCGGATCTCGTAATCGCGCCAACCGGGAAGGTAGAAGTCCCACGAGGCGATGAGCACCGGAGCCGTCGGATAGTGTTCGCGGAGCTTGTTGATGATGCGCCGGTAGGCGTAGAGTTTCATTTCGAGGTTCTCGGGACGGCTCGCAAAGACCTCGCGCTCGGCGATGCCGATCGTATGGAACATCTGCGGGGAGCCGTAGGCGTCGATATGCGTCTGCGTGAGGCGCCAGTAGTTGTCCAGATTTCTGTCGTCGCGGATGTCCCAGACGGCATTGCAGGGATCGCCCACATAGGCGCCGCCCGACTGCGGGCAGAACGTGGGACGGATCGAGTCGAGGAAGGCCTGCGGCGTACAGCTGTACCAGTGGGTCATCGTACCCATGTCCTCGGGATGGATCAGGCCCCGCTCGGCGGCGTAGTGCAGCACATGGCGGCGGAGCTCACCACGGTAGGCAAGCGGCCAGGCCGTCGTGCGGTCGTAGAACGAGCGCGGCTTCGCCTCGGGCAGGGTGCTGTCTGCAGGCGGATAGGGAACGATATCGGGAAAGGCCTTCTGGAAGACGTCGTCCATGCCGATGCGCAGCATGAAGAGGTTGAGCCGTTTCTTGAGGATCCAGTCGATCTCGCGCTCCCACTCCGCGGGGCCCCAGTGCTCGGCCTGGAAACGGCTCAGGCTCCGGTGGGCGAAGTATCGCAGCCCCCGATAATAGAAATGCGGCTCCTCTCGGATGTCAAGCCCCGTCATCGGGATCGAATCGCCCGGCGGAATGATATCCCCGTCCCAGAAGTAGCGGCAGCCGGCCTGGCGCTCGAAGAAGTCGTAGACGGCATAGAGCGTGGCGCGGCCGTTGCCGCCGGCCAGAAAGAGCAGGTCGCGCTCTCCGTCGCGGGCCGAGACGATGCGGTAGGCATCGCTTCCGGCGCCGAGATCCAGCGGCTCGATAAGGCCCCGCTCGACCGCATCGCGCGTGAAGCGGTTCACGCAGTCGGAACCGATGACCACGAGCGGAACGCCGGCCTCCGCCTCGCGGACGATCTCCAGTTCGCGGCCCGTAACGGCACGGTAGAACTTGCGGAACTCACGGGCCGCATGGCCGTAGGCCGGAGCCGCTTCGCGGGGTTCGAGGATTTTCCACTCCCCGGCCGACGCGAAGGAGCACAAGGGCACGGCACATGCCACGAAAAGGGAGAACAGGAGTTGCTTCATACGGTTTCGGGGTTCGTTTTTTCGGATTCAAAGATAATAAATAAATTCACCACGAAACGAATTGTCAGAAAAAAGTTTTTCTTTCACGGGCAATCTTTAAAAAATCACAGCGCGATCATCTGCAGCCGACGGGTCCGGGAAAAGAGGGTTCCGAACGGGCGGAATCGGGCAAACGGATAAAAAAGAGCGGGCATGGCGGCTTTTCCGCCTTTTTTCGTATCTTTGCCCTCCGGAACACACAAATCGACACGCCATTATGTTTGAAAACCTTACCGACAAGCTCGAACGGTCGTTCAAAATACTCAAGGGCGAGGGCCGCATCACGGAGATCAACGTCGCCGAAACCCTCAAGGAGATCCGCCGCGCGCTGATCGACGCCGACGTGAACTACAAGGTCGCCAAGACCTTCACCGACGAGGTGAAGCAGAAGGCCCTCGGACAGAACGTCCTCACGGCCGTGAAGCCCGGGCAGATGATGACCAAGATCGTGCGCGACTCGCTCGCCGAGCTCATGGGAGGCACCGCCTCGGACATCCGTCTCGAAGGAACCCCCGCCGTCGTGCTCATCGCCGGTCTGCAGGGTTCGGGTAAAACGACCTTCTCGGGAAAGCTCGCCGCCTACATCAAGAGCAAGAAGGGACGCCAGGTGCTGCTCGTCGCCGGCGACGTCTACCGCCCCGCGGCCATCGACCAACTGAAAATCCTCGGTGAGCAGATCGGCGTGGAGGTTTACACCGAAGAGGGCAACAAAAACCCCGTCGAGATCGCCGAAAACGCCATCCGCTACGCCCGGCAGAAGGCCTTCAACGTCGTGATCGTCGATACGGCCGGACGTCTGGCCGTCGATGAAGCGATGATGCAGGAGATCACCGCCATCAAGGCCGCCGTGAAACCCTCCGAGACGCTCTTCGTCGTCGATGCCATGACGGGTCAGGATGCAGTCAATACGGCCAAGGAGTTCAACGACCGCCTCGACTTCGACGGCGTCGTGCTCACGAAGCTCGACGGCGACACCCGCGGCGGTGCCGCCATCTCGATCCGCTCGGTGGTGGACAAGCCCCTGAAGTTCATCTCCAACGGCGAGAAGATGGATGCCCTGCAGGTCTTCCACCCCGAACGCATGGCCGACCGAATCCTCGGCATGGGAGACGTCGTCTCGCTTGTCGAGCGCGCCCAGGAGCAGTTCGACGAGGAGGAGGCCCGCAAGCTCAAGAAAAAGCTCGTCAAGGACCAGTTCAACTTCAACGACTTCATCGCCCAGATCCAGCAGATCAAGAAGATGGGCAACCTCAAGGACCTCGCCTCGATGATCCCCGGCATGGGCAAGATGCTCAAGAACGTCGATATTCCCGACGACGTCTTCAAGCAGACCGAGGCGATCATCTCCTCGATGACCCCCGCCGAGCGCGAACATCCCGAGATCATCAACGCCCGGCGCCGCGAACGCATTGCCAAGGGTTCGGGAACGACCATGGCCGACGTGAACCGCCTGATGAAACAGTTCGAGGATACGCGCAAGATGATGAAGGCCGTGGCGGGCGGCGGACTGAAGGTGCCCAAGATGCCCGGAGGCATGCTGAGGCGGCGGTAGAGCGCCGATACGTTGCAAAGCCGGACTTTCGGGTCCGGCTTTTTCGTTTTTACGCGGAGATCCAGCCCGCAGACCGGCAAAAAAGGCGGCAGAAAGGGCCTTTTTCGAAAATTCTTTCGTACCTTTGATCCCAAATATCCGATTCATGCACAAATCCGGCTTCGTAAACATCATCGGCAACCCCAACGTCGGGAAATCCACGCTCATGAACGCCCTCGTCGGGGAGCGGCTCTCGATCATCACCTCCAAGGCGCAGACCACGCGCCACCGCATCATGGGCATCGTCTCGGGCGAAGATTTCCAGATCGTCTATTCCGATACGCCCGGCATTCTCAAGCCGTCGTACAAGCTCCAGGAGTCGATGATGAAGTTCGTAACGGGGGCGCTCACCGACGCCGACGTGATCCTCTACGTTACCGACACCGTCGAGCAGACGGACCGTGCGGCGGATATCCTCCACCGGATCCGCGAAAGCGGCATTCCGACCATCGTCGTCATCAACAAGATCGACCTGTCGAATCCCGCGGCACTTGAGGCGCTGGTCGCCAAATGGCACGAGGTGCTGCCCGCAGCGGAGATCGTACCCGTATCGGCCAGGGAGCAGTTCAACATCGAGGGGCTCTTCAAGACGATCCTCGAACGGCTGCCCGAAGGTCCGGCCTTCTATCCCAAGGATACGCTCACGGACAAGACCCTGCGCTTCTTCGCCTCGGAGATCATCCGCGAGAAGATCCTCCGCTTCTACGACAAGGAGATCCCCTACTGCTGCGAAATCGAGATCGAGAGCTACAGGGAGGAGCCCGCGATCGACCGCATCGCCGCAACGATCTACGTCGCCCGCGAATCCCAGAAGGGCATCGTCATCGGCCACAAGGGCGAAAAGCTCAAAAAGGTCGGGCAGGCCGCACGCGAAGACATGGAGCAGTTCCTCGGCAAGAAGGTCTTCCTGCAGCTCTTTGTCAAGGTCAGCGAAGACTGGCGCAACAACGACCGCCAGCTGCGGCGCTTCGGATACGAACTCGAATAATAAAACCGTCGGAGAAAACGTTTGCACACAGGCATGGGCAGAACAGGCAAAGCACTCTTCGGGATCCTTCTGGCAATCGCGCTGATGAGCGGTGTGAAGGTACGGGCGCAGTACAACCGGGAGTATTTCTTCTGGGTGGGCCGCTCATGCATGATGAACAACGACTACCAGGAGGCCATCCGGACCCTGAACACCCTGCTGCGTTTCGACGAGAAGGCCTTCGAAGGCTACTTCCTGCGCGGAATCGCCAAATACAACCTCGACGACCTGCTGGGCGCCGAAGCCGACTTCTCGACCGCCATACGCCTCAACCCCGTCTACACGCAGGCATACACCTACCGGGCCATCACCCGTTCACGACTGGGAAACTACGATGATGCCCTGCAGGATTTCCGCGAGGCGATCGACCTGCGGCCCGACCTGCCGGGACCCTATTACAGCCGCGGCGTTACGCGCCTGCTGAACCAGCAGTTCAAGGAGGCCATCGAGGACTTCAACATGTTCATCCGCCAGGAGAACAAGGTCGCCGACGCCTACATCTGCCGCGGATTGAGCTACCTGCACCTCAAGGACACGACGCGCGCCTACGAGAACTTCAACCTCGCCATCCGCACCAACCGCGAGGATCCCAACGGATACAACCGCCGCGGCGGGCTCCATCTCGAACAGGAGCAGTACAAGGAGGCCGAGGCCGACTTCAACAAGGCCATCGAATGCGATTCGACCTACCTGCTCTCCTACTTCAACCGCGCCCTCGTCTACAACGCCACGAACCGTCCGATGCAGGCGCTCGAGGATTTCGACACGGTAATCCGGCTCGACTCGACCAACTCGCTCACCTACTTCAACCGCGCCATGCTCCGCACGCAGATCGGAGACTACAACCGCGCACTGGAGGATTACGACCGCGTGGCGCTCTACTCGCCGAACAACGTGCTGGTCTACTACAACCGCGCCGGAGTCTATGCCCAGCTCGGAGAGATCGAAAAGGCCGTGGAGGACTACTCGTCGGCCATCGACCTCTACCCCGACTTCGCGAATGCCTACATCTACCGCGGACGGCTGCGCGAACTGCTCCGCGACCCGAAGGGCGCCAAGCAGGATCTCCAGACCGCACAGCGCAAGATCGCCGAATACAAGTCGCGGTTGAGCGACAGCACCTACTCGATCTATGCCGACACGACACAGCGCTTCGACAAACTGCTTTCGTTCGACAGCAAGTTCGCCGGCGGCAACTTCGACCGCATCACGGGACACAACGGCGGACGCGAGGAGATGCGCCTGCTGCCGCTCTACAAGTTCTCACTCATGCGTCCGGATTCCGTGCCGGCACCGAAACCCTACCGGCTGCAGCGCGTCGAGGATTTCATCAAGCGTGTCGGAAGCGGATACCTCGCCCTCTCGTGCCGCGAAAGCAACATCGGGGCCGACTCGCTCCTGATTCTCGACCGGGAGTATGCCGAGGAGCTCAAGGCACCGGAGGCTTCGTGGATCACCCTCTTCAAACGGGGCGTCTCGCAGTCGCTCATCAAGCAGTACACCAACTCGGTGAACACCTACACGGCCGCCATCGACCGCAATCCGTCCAACCCGTTCCTCTATTTCAACCGCTCGACCACACGGGCCGAGATGATCGACTTCATCTCCTCGATCGACAACTCCTACCAGCGGATCACGATCGACTCGGACCCCGCGAACCGGCTCAACAACAACTCGAAACGGACGTACAGCTACGACGAGGCCGTCGCCGACCTGAACAAGGCGATCAAGCTCTTCCCCGACTTCGCCTACGCCTACTACAACCGGGCGAACCTGCAGGCCCTCTCGGGACAGCTGCCCGATGCGTTCGAGGACTATACGAAGGCCATCGAACTCAACCCGGCATTTGCCGAGGCCTACTATAACCGCGGCATCATCCAGATCTTCATGAAGGATACCCGCAAAGGCTGCCTCGATCTTTCGAAGGCCGGAGAACTCGGCATCCTCGAAGCCTATGAGGTGCTCAAACGCTATGCCCGCAACGAAGACTAAATTCCAAAACAAACGATATGACAGCAACTATCCAACGCAAAATCAACGACTCGCCCGTCGCCCGCTGGACGGCACTCGTGCTCATCGCCCTGATGATGTTCTTCGGCTACATGTTCGTGGACGTCATGTCCCCGCTCAAGTCGCTTATCGAATCGGCCCGCGGATGGGACAGCGGAACCTTCGGAACCTACGCCGCTTCCGAATACTTCCTCAACGTCTTTTTCTTCTTCCTCATCTTTGCCGGCATCATCCTCGACAAGATGGGAATCCGCTTCACCGGACTGCTCTCCGCATCGCTCATGGTCATCGGTGCCTCGATCAAGTTCGTCGGCATCTCCGACTGGTTCCAGACAACCCAGTTCTGCGCCTGGCTCAACAGCTGGTGGGTATCCTTCCCCGGCAGCGCCAAGATGGCCTCGCTCGGTTTCATGATCTTCGGATGCGGCTGCGAAATGGCCGGAACGACCGTTTCGAAGGCGATCGCCAAGTGGTTCGAAGGCAAGGAAATGGCCCTGGCAATGGGTCTCGAGATGGCGATCGCCCGTCTGGGCGTCTTCGCCGTCATGTGGCTCTCGCCGATGATCGCCAAGCACTTCGACATGTCGGTCGTAGCCCCCGTGGCATTCTGTACCGTACTGCTTATCGTCGGCCTGCTGTGCTACACCGTATTCGTCTACATGGACCGCAAGCTCGACCGGCAGCTCATCGCCGCAGGTGAGCTCAAGGAGCAGAAATCCTCCGACGAGGAATTCCACGTCAGCGACCTCAAGTACATCTTCGGAAGCAAGATGTTCTGGCTCGTGGCCCTGCTGTGCGTTCTCTACTACTCGGCGATCTTCCCCTTCCAGCGCTATGCGCCCAACTTCCTCGAAGTTACGCTCGGAATCGACGCCGAATCGGCCGCACGCCTCTTCAGCTGCTTCCCCATTCTGGCCATGGTGCTCACCCCCTTCCTCGGAGCCCTGCTCGACTTCCGCGGCAAGGGCGCCACGATGCTCATGGTCGGCGCCGTCATCATGATCGCCTGCCACCTGAGTTTCGCCTTCCTGCTGCCCCTCTTCCCGACGAAATGGCTCGCGCTGCTGCTCGTCGTAACGCTCGGCGTATCGTTCTCGCTCGTGCCCGCGGCACTTTGGCCCTCGGTGCCGAAGATCATCGACTCGAAGATCCTCGGATCGGCCTACTGCCTCATCTTCTGGATCCAGAACGTCGGCCTCTGCCTCGTGCCGCTGCTCATCGGCGAGGTGCTCGACGCCACGGGAGGCTACACCGTGCCGATGATCATCTTCTCGTCGTTCGGCGTGCTGGCCTTCATCTTCAGCTTCTACCTCAAGATCGAAGACCGCAGAAAGGGTTACGGACTCGAACTTCCCAACATCAAGAAATAAGGAACTCCGGACCGGATACGAGCGAGGGGGCCGTCAATTGCGACAGCCCCCTCGTTTCATGCATGCAGACCAGGTTAGCGGGCAAACTGCCCGTAGAGTTCCGTCAGGCGGTCGCACATCGCCTCCCACGAGAAACGGCGCCGCTCCTCGATGCAGTTGCGGGAAAAACGCCCGAGGGTCTCCGGATCGAACAGGCGATCGATATACTCCGCAATGGCACCGGCATCGGGTGCACAGACATACCCCACGCGGTCGTGCGGCACGATCTCCGCCAGGCCGCCCACGTCGGTTACAAGCATCGGCGTGCAGAACTGGTAGGCGATCTGCGTAACGCCGCTCTGCGTGGCGCTCTTGTAGGGCTGGACGACGAAATCGGCGGCCGAGAAGTAATATTTCACCTCGGCGTCGGGAATGAAACGGTCATGAAGGAGCACCTCTTCGCCGAGGCCCGCCGCAGCAATCTGCCGCAGGTAGCGCTCCTTCGAGGTGTAGAACTCCCCGGCGACGATCAGGCGACGTCCTGCGGTGCGGCCCTGCCGCTTGAGCTGCGCCCAGGCGTCGAGCAGCAGGTCAAGACCCTTGTAGTCGCGGATCAGGCCGAAAAAGAGCGCATAGCGCAGCGACGGGTCGAGGCCGAGGCGGGCGCAGGCCTCCTCACGCGGGCAGCGCGTACCGAAATTCTCGAAGAGCGGATGGGGCGAGAAGAGTGCCGGAGCGGAAGTATAGGCCTGCAGTTCGCGGTGCACCTGCTCGGACATGTAGATGAAGCCATCGACCGAGCGGAGGAAGTAGCGGTTGAAGGGACGGTCCGTCAGATGGTGTTCGTGCGGCTCGACGTTGTCGATCTGGCACAGCACCTTCGTATGGCCGTTGCCGCGCGCCACGCGGGCGATCGTGCCGAAGCAAGGGGCCATGAAGGGGGTCCAGTACTTCAGCAGGATGAAGTCCGGCCGTTCACGGCGGAGCGCCCGTCCGACCTGCAGCCAGTTCAGCGGATTCATCGTATTGACGCAGCGAAAGATCCGGAGATCCGCCGGAGGCGGGGTCGCAACCGTCTGGCTCTTACCGGGAAAGAGCAGCGCGGGGTATTGCAGCGTGAAGGTGCGGATATCCACCTCGTGGCCGCGGCGCTGGAAGGTGCGGGCCAGCATCTCCATGATCGAAGCCAAGCCGCCCCGGTAGGGATGCGCAGGGCCCAGAATGGTGATTTTCATAGGCATACGAATCCGATTAATGCCATTCTACGCCGGCACGCACGGCCGCAACACCGTCGTCGGCCGAGATCTCGAACAGCGCCGCACGCTCCCGCTCCTCGCAGCCGATGCGGAGCGTCTGCCCGAAGCGGCATTCATGCAGGAAGTGGATGTCCAGGCGCAGCGGCGCATCGAGCGTCAGCAGTTCGACAGGCAGCATGTCGAGCATCATCTCGATATAGCGCATCGTATTGACATGGCGGTTGAAGTCGATGTCGCTGTAGACGACCCGATGCTCGGACGTCCGTGTCGGATGCACCTCGCGGATCTTGCGCGGACGTTCCGCGGGAGACGGCTCGGCGACGATGGCGTCGGCATGCGCATCCCCCACCCACGAAAGATCGACCGCCGTGCGGCTCCGAAGGTCGATCATCGCCCACTGGGAAACGGCCCGGCCGAACTGGCGGCCCGCCGCATCGGTGAGCGTGAAGTTTCGCGTCGAGAGTACCCGCCCGTAATCGCTGATCCAGGTGGCGATGGTATAGTCGGTATACTGTTCGGGGCGCGTGTCGAACTCCATGGCCAGGCGCGAAAGCACCCACGAATGGTTCGCGGCATTGAGCACATCGACCCCGAAGCCCTTGCCGTAAGCGTCGATGCCTGCCGTATTGAGGATCGCCGAGCCGAGCGACGCAACCGTTGCCCGCAGCGTGAAATCCACATCCTGCGGTTCGACCCGGTACGGATAATGTGTTTTTTCTGCCATCGGTCCTTTTTTTGGCGTTTGATTCAAGCAAAGGTAGGAATTTTGCGTATATTTGTTACAACCAACCCTTAAAACAAATCGCTATGGAGACAAAAAAACTCGATTTCGCACAAACCCTGCGCGACGCTATTTACATCGGCGTCAAAAACGCTCCCTCGATCATCGCAGCCCTCGTACTGTTTCTCATCACGATCTGGATCCCCTATCTGAACATCGGAACCTTCATCGCCATCACACTCCTGCCGACACAGCTGGCAAAAGGCGAGGTGATCAATCCGATCGGCATCTTCGACAGCAAGTACCGCCGCTATATGGGTGAATTCTTCATCACCACGGGACTTATGGTATTCCCCATCCTGATCGCATGCCTCTTCCTCTACATCCCCGGCATCGTGCTTTCACTCTCCTGGTCGCTCGCCTACTATTTCCTTATCGAAAAAGGCAAGAACCCCATGCAGGCCATCAAGGCCTCGAATGACGCCACCTACGGCAGCAAATGGATCATGTTCTTCATCATGCTGGTCGTCGGCGTACTGTTTGGTGTCGCATTCGGCATCTTCGGCGCCATCTGCTCGCTGATCAACGTCGGATTCATCACCTTCGTGGTGATGTTCGTCCTCATCGTCCTCGCTCTCTCGATCTCGATGGCCGTCAATGCGTCGATCTGGAAGCAGCTCAAGGACAACGTGGAATAAACCCCGAAAAACGGGAACTTAAGGCGGCCTTACGGACCGCCTTTTTTGTCCGAATGCCGAAAAATTATCGAAAAACGATAAATATTATTTGTTTTTCAGAATATAATCGCTATATTTGCCCTCGGAACCAAATGCCAAAACCCAATGCAGAACAAAAAAACACTCCTGCAGCGCCTGCTGGTCATCTACATCACCTTCTTCATCGTGCTGGTGGCCAGTATCGCACACAGCTTCGTAACCGATTTCTATCGGGGCGCGACCGAAGGGGTCGAACTGGGTGAGGACCTCGCCGAGAAATGGAGCTCCGGGACGCCCCGCATGATCTACATGCTGGATGCACAGATCCTGAAGACCCCCGAAAAGGTCATCGAAATCCCCTCCGAAATACCGGGAACCGAAATCCGCGCCAAAATCCGCGAACTCAACCTCCTCGTCGAACAGGATGCTCCGGGCGCCTCGCCCCTCTCGCTGGCCTTCCGTTCGATTGGTGGCAGCAGCTGGCTCTATTTCATGATCATGCTCTGCCCGCTGTTCTATCTGGTCATCATCATCTTCATGTTCATGATCATCCACTCGCTGCGCCGCTCGATCCGCGAAGAACGCACGCTCGACAAGAAGAACGTCTGGTACCTGCGCATCATCGGCCTGCTGACCATCGCCTCGGAACTCATCACGGACCTCGTAAACTGGGTCATGAGCCAGCGGACCGCCGAAATCCTGACACAGCACGGATATGTGGTCAATACCAGCTTCCAGGTATCCTACTCGATCATCATCATGGGCATCCTGATCCTCTTCGCCGCCGAGGTCTTCGCCATCGGCCAGAACCTCAGCGAGGAGCAGAAGCTCACCATATAATACGAACGCACATGCAATATATGAAAACAATAAACGAAGGGGGGGGTCGATATGGCGATAATCATCAACATAGACGTCATGATGGCCAAACGCAAAATCTCGCTCGGGGAACTCGCCGAACGCGTGGACATCACGCCCGCAAACCTCTCGATCCTCAAGAACGGAAAGGCCAAGGCCATCCGATTCTCGACACTCGAGGCCATCTGCCGCGAGCTGGATTGCCAGCCCGGGGACATCATCGAATACAGGCCCGAACCGAAACAGGAAAAGTAAGATAACCTCAAATCAAATAGAAAACCTATGAGAAAACTGATGATGCTTGCCGCAGCGTTCTGCTTCATGGGCAGCGTAACGGCACAGATCAATCCGATGCAGCCCATACCCGCGGACCCGGAGGTGCGCACGGGCAAACTCGAGAACGGTCTGACCTACTACATCCGTCATAACGAAAAGCCCAAGGGGCAGGCGGATTTCTACATTCTCCACGACGTGGGCGCCATCCAGGAGGAGGACGACCAGCAGGGCCTCGCACATTTCCTCGAGCACATGGCCTTCAACGGCACGAAAAACCTCCCCGGAAAACAACTCATCGAGTATCTGGAGACCGTCGGCGTGAAGTTCGGATACAACCTCAACGCCGGAACCAGCTGGGACTACACCGTCTACAACATCTCCGACGTGCCGACCTCGCGCCAGGGAATCATCGACTCCGCGATGCTCGTACTGCACGACTGGTCGCACTTCATCGCGCTGCAGCCCGAAGAGATCGACTCCGAGCGCGGCGTTATCATGGAGGAGCTCCGCACGCGCGACGGCGCCTCGTGGCGCTCGACGATGAAGCTCCTGCAGGCCCTCGGCAAGGGAACCCGCTACGAGCACCGCAACCTGATCGGCTATCTCGACGGACTGAAGAGCTTCGAGCACGATGCCCTGGAGCGTTTCTACCACAAGTGGTACCGTCCCGACTACCAGGCGATCATCATCGTCGGTGATCTGGATGCCGAAGCCACCGAAGCCCGTCTGAAGGAGATGATGGCCGACATCCCCGCACCGGCAGCCGATGCCCCGCAGAAGGAGGTCATCGTGGTGCCCGACAACGAGGAGCCCATCGTCAGCATCTTCACCGACCCCGAAATGCAGGGTTCGCGCGTACAGATCTTCGTCAAGCGCCCGGCTCTGCCCGAGGAGATGAACGACAAGGTAGCTGCCGAGATCATCAACATTACCGAAGCCTACATGAGCACGATGGAAAACGCCCGCCTGCAGGAGATCGCCATGCAGCCCGACGCACCCTTCCTCGGCGCCGGCATGGGCACGGGCGACGTGATCGGCATCATCCCGACGCTCAACGCCACGGTATTCACCGCCATGACCCAGGACGGACAGCTCGCACGCGGCATGGAGGCCATCTACACCGAGATGGAGAAGGTAGCCCGCCACGGATTCACCCAGGGTGAATTCGAGCGCGCCCAGGAGAACCTCATGCGCCAGGTGGAGCGCTCCTATGCGAACCGCAACGACCGCACGAACAGCCAGTTCGTCAGCACCTATCTGAGCAACTACCGCAAGAACAGCCCCATGCCCGATGCCGAGACCGAATGGAAACTCGACAGCATGATCATCAAGATGCTCAACGTCGATGTAATCAACGCCTACGCCCGTGAGGTCATCCAGCCCGGGAATCAGGTCATCGTCGTTACCGCTCCCGAGAAGGAGGGCGTCGTGAACCCCACCGAAGAGGAGGTGCTCGCCATCCGCAATAAGGTGATGGCCGCAGAAATCGAGGCCTACGAGGACGATGTGGTGAAGGAGCCGCTTATTCCCGAGGGGACGGTGCTGAAGGGATCGCCCGTGAAGAAGACCGAGGTAAACGACACATACGGCGCTACGGTATGGACGCTGGCAAACGGTACGCAGATCGTTGTCAAGCCGACGACGTTCAAGGCCGACGAGGTACGCATGAACGCCCAGGCCAAGGGAGGTCTGTCGATCCTTCCGGACGAGGAGTACTACATGGGTGAGATGATGCCCGCCGTGAACTCCATGTCGGGTGTCGGCAAGTTCTCCGCAACGGAACTCCGCAAGCAGCTCTCCGGCAAGTCGGCCGGCGTACAGCCCTCGGTGAGCGAATACGCCAGCACGATGAACGGTTCCTGCTCGCCCAAGGATATCGAGACGATGCTCCAGCTCGTCTACCTCAACTTCACGCAGCCCCGCTTCGACCGCACGGACTACGACAACCTGATGAAGATGCTCCGTACGCAGTTGGAGAACGCCAAGACGAATCCCGACTTCCAGATGCAGGAGAAGACCCTCGACGTAATCTACGGGCA
Source organism: Candidatus Alistipes stercoravium (assembly GCA_019119615.1). Lineage (GTDB taxonomy): Bacteria > Bacteroidota > Bacteroidia > Bacteroidales > Rikenellaceae > Alistipes > Alistipes stercoravium. The sequence continues at coordinate 27,821 of DWWQ01000035.1, forward strand.
CAACCCGCGCCGTCAGGTCATCAACACGGAGATTATCGACAAGTTCGATTTCGAGGCGCTGCCCGCCATCTACAAGAAGCTCTACCCCGATGCGAACAGCTTCCGCTTCACGTTCGTCGGCAACATCGACCCCGAAGTGCTCAAGCCGCTCGTGGAAAAGTATATCGGCTCGATCCCCGCATCGAAGAAGCCCATGACCTTCGTCGATGACAAGGCCTATCCCGTCGAGGGCGAGGTCGAGGAGACGTTCCGCACTCCGATGCAGCAGCCCAAGGTTTCCGTGAACTACACCTTCACGGGCGAGATGGACTACTCGATCAAGAACAAGGTGGCCCTGACGTTCCTCACCCAGGCGCTCAACTCGCGCTATCTGGTTTCGATCCGCGAGGAGAAGGGCGGAACCTACGGCGTACAGGTGTATGGTTCGACCGGCTACATCCCGCGCGAAACCTACTCGATGACCATGGCCTTCGATACCAACGAGGAGATGGCCGACGAACTGTGCGAGATCATCCTCAAGGAGCTCCGCAAGATCGCCGAGGAGGGCCCGCTGACCGAGGATATCGAGAAGACCCGCGAGTTCCTTGTCAAGAACTGGAAGAACAGCCTCGAGCAGAACGGCTCGTGGATGAGCTACCTGCAGGCCAAGTACGGTTCGGGCCTCGACTATCTCGCCGACCAGGAGGAGGCCGTACGCACGACGACCAACGCCGATGTACAAGCCCTGGCCAAGAAGATCCTCGAGGACGGCAACATGGTCAAGGTCATGATGCGCCCCGAGGCTGCCGAGGAGTAGCAGACACGGCTGACGTTTTACCGAACGGTTCCCGCGCATGCGGGGACCGTTTTTTGTGCCCGTAGCAACCGGGGCCGGATCAGACGGACTCTCGCTACAATTCGGGGTACAGCACCCGTCAAATGGCGCGGATAGCAGGAATCACAGCCATCGGACCGGTCGGGGAAGAAGGACAGGAAGGACAGGAAGTCAGTCAAGAAGAGGGTCCCGAAGCTCCTAACGGGTTGTGCCGTATGCCTCCGGAAAAGCATATCACAGAAGAGCGTATATAAAAAACCGGAGGCATCGTAGGATGCCTCCGGTTTTACATGCGACGAAGACCGTTACTGGTTCTCGTAGTCGTCGCCGCCGACCTTTACGGGCGGGTTCAGCGACTCGGCCGGCGTATTGGCCTTGATCCACTCCTCGGTGAGCAGATCCTCCTCGGCGAACTGGAGATCCTCCAGGCGGCTGACCGAAATCTGGTACTGCGCATAGTCCGAAGCCCCACCCTTGAAGTCGCTCTTCTGCGAGTAGATGCCGAAAATACCCAGCACCGTACCCTTGGCCCCGTTCTTCGGGATGGGCTTCATGGCAAACTGCGAATATCCGCTCGTACGCACCGTATAGATACCCGGATCCGAGGTGTACAATTCCTTTTCCTCTCCATCCTTCTCATTAATATAGGAGATCATTACCGAACCGTAGAGGCGGACGTTGTTCCGGTTGTAGGCCCAGTAGTACCAGGCACCGAACTGTGCATCGCCCCAGTCGGTAACGATCCAGCTCGGATAGGGATTCGTATAGGAACCGTTCTTAACCATCGAAGGCACATCGCCGTTCTGATCCTTGACTCCGGCATAGCGGACCTTGATGTTCTTGAATCGCACCAGACGGCCCAGGGCGCTCTTGATGTTCGTGGCACCCGTGAGCAGCGTCTTGTAGCTGTTCTCGTCCACCTCCAAGATATCCGACTCGTCGAGCGTCGTCTTCTCACCCGCGAAGACGTTGAGCGACGAAATCTTCGGATCGTCGAGATTCGAGTTGGCGTAGTACTTGTGGCGGCCTGCCGTATTGTAACCGTCCGACGGAGCATCGCCGATCGACAGCATCATGCGGTAGTTGCCCAGATAGAGGCCGTCCAGACGTACATAGACCCATTGGCTGATCATGTCCTCCAGATCAAGGTAGAAATCCATATAAAGACCGCTGTAAAGCTTCAGCTCGATGGCGGCCGTGCCGTCGTAGATGAACAGCGACTTGTAAATGTTGCCCTGACGGTCGCTGCTGATCACCTTGCCCTTGATATAGTACTTCGAGGCATCCTCCCAGCCGCGGAGTCCGGAAAAGCCCTCCTCATCGGGATCCAGCGCGCCGAGCTTCAGCGTACAGGTCGTGGCAAAATCACTGTTCGTACCCGTTCCGGAGATGGAACCGAACGCTTTTTCGAACTGAGCCTTCAGGTCGGCAATATTGAGCTGCTGGAGGCCCATTGCCGCCATATCCTCATTCGTATAGAGCTTCTCCGGAGCAGGCGTGTCGAAATCGTTGTAGCACCCTGCGGTCAGCAGTGCAACCGCAAAGGCCAGTATCATATGCAATTTTTTCATAGAGCGTTATCTTTCTCGGTTAGAATCGCAGATATACATTCAGATAATAGTTCGTACCCAGCATATAGAAGTACTTCGAGTCGAAACGGCTGTAACGCGTCTCTCCGTTGCTGGCCCGCACACGGTTCATACGCATCTGCTCGTAACCGCCCGTGCGGATATCCTGGTTGTTGAGAATGTTCTTCACCTCGAGGCTGAAGCCCAGCATGTACTGGCCGATATACCAGTTCTTGCCGACGCTCGCACTCAACGTGTAGTAGTCGCCGAAGCACTCCTGGGCACGGACCGCCTTGATTCCCTGAATCGCCGCAACCTGCTGCTCGGTCGTCGAGGTCGAACTCGACAGAATGTTCGTATAGTACTCGATAGCCTTCGCCGTGCGGTACATCGGGTTCATCGAAAGGTAGAGCTTGTCGTAGTAGTTGAAGTTCACCGAAGCGAACCAGTTCCGCGGTCCCCGATAATCCAGACCGACATTGAGTGCCGTCTGAGGCGTGCTCTCCACATGGAAACCGTCCCAGGTTACCTTGTCGCGCAACACGATCTTATCGACATTGTCCACCGTCTGCACGAAATTCGGGTTCGACGTATAGGTGTAGTCGCCCAGGCTCAACGCGCCGACTACCGACAGGCCGTTCCAAATGGGTACCGACACGGCAGCCTCCAGACCGTAGTGGCGCTTGTCGATGCCGCTCATGGCGAAGTTCGTGAACGAACTGCGCGTATCGTCGTAGAACGAAATGACCTTCGACTGGTCCGTGATCGTCGTATAGTAACCCGACACACGCGCCTTGATATAAGGCAGGTTGAGATTATAGGTCAGATCCACGCCGAAGATCTTCTCGGCCTTCAGGCCCGGAGTCGTCGTGTTGCGCGTACGCGGCGACACGAAAGCCGTGGCGAATTTCGGAGCCTGCTGCATCACGGCGATGTTCGCCTCGAGCGAGTGGGCACGCGAGAACTTGTAACCGAAGTTGCCCTTGGCCGTGTAGGTCAGGTACTCGAGCTTCTTCGAATCGCCCTTCGAGTTGTCGGGGAAGAGCCCCTTGCGCCACAGTCCCTCACGGTGCATCGTCGAATAGCCCAGCTCTCCGGCAACAGCCATCGAGAAGCCGCCCTTGCGCCACGAATAGAGCGCCCAGGCATTGCCCTCGAGCAGGTGCGCCCGGTAGTTGTAGCTGAACTTGTCGCCTTCACGGGCAATGCGGGCATGGCCCGTAGCCTCGTAGTAGTCCAGATCGTTCTGCGCGGCCGTCGTACTCGACATGTCGCGCTCGGCGAACTTGTCGATATCGTACCAGTAGTCGCCGCCCATGAGGTCCTTGATCTCGTCGTAATACCAGGTGCGGTTCACGCGCAGGTTCACACCGCCGAGGACGCGCATGTTGTGGCGCATCTCATGCTGGATGCTGGCGGCGAAGTTGTAGTCGAGCTGGTCCGTATGGCGCTCCTCGAGGATGTAGTTCGAACGGTAATGCGTACCCGCATACTCCTCGAGACCCGGCATGTTCTTCAACTCGGTGTCGATATACTTGTTCTTGCTGTAGAAATCATCGAAATCGAGCATACCTGTCCAGGTTGCAGCGCGCTCGAGGTACTTCTGCATGTCGAAGAAGAAGGTCTGATCGGAACTCTCGCCCGGAATGTACTGACCGAAAGCGTACGAAGGCAGATAGCGGTAGTAGTCGCCGCGGGGATCCGGACCGCCGTTCCATGTCAGCGCCGAGTAGCCGTTCTTACCGAAACGCAGCGACGTGGCGGCATTCAGGCGCGTACGCTCCGACATGTCCCAGGTATAGGTCAGCATTGCAATCGGCTCGTGCATGTCGCGTACGCGCGAGTTGCGCAGCTTGCCGGCCTGGTAACCCACATTGGGGTTGTAGTAGTTGTTGCCGAAGAGGCCGTAAGCCTCGTCGGTCGAAGCCTGCTGCGCTCCGCGCTCCGTAGGCGACGCCATGATCGTCAGACCCAGACGGTGGTTGTCGCCGAAGAGTTTCTCGGCCGAAGCAAAGTAGGAGTAGGCATTGTAGTAAACACCGTCCACATAGCCGTTGCTGCCCTGGCGCGTACCGAACGAGAAGGCATACGACCAGCCGTTGTCCAGCTGTCCCGAAGCATAGGAAACCATTGCACGGAAACGGTAGAGCTGGTTGGCATTCGAAACGCTCACACGGAAGCCCTTGCGCATCTGCGAGGCCCGCGCGTTGATGTTCGTCATGCCGCCGATACCGCCCACACCGTAATCCATCATCTCAAGGCCCGAGATGTTCTCCTGGTTGCGGGTGGCGTCGTTCAGACCGCTCCACAACGACCAGGGACCATAACCCGTCATGGCATCGTTGAAACGGATGCCGTTGAGCATGATGTCCGAATACTGCGCATCGAGACCGCGGACGTTGAAACGCATCTCACTGAAGCGGTACGAGGCGATATTGCTGAAAAGATCCTTCGACGAGGAGAGCTTGCCGGGAAGCGCCTGCATGTCCGAATCGGTTTCGTTGTCCGACTCGACAAAGACGGCGCCATCGACCGTATTGAACGCTCCGAGCGGCGAAATGACCACCGACTTGACATCCTGGATGAAATCGTTGCTCACGCGGACCATCAGTTCGAGATCTTCATACTCGGGAGTCGAGAACTGGACCATATACTGACCTGCCGGCAGATTCTCAAAAAGGAAGCGGCCCTCCCGGTCCGTCGTGGCCGTAAGACCCAGCGACTCGACGGTTACCTTCACGTCGCTCACGGCCGCACGTCCGTTGCGCGAAACGACCTTGCCGCGGATACCGCCATCCTGCGCATAGGCAGTGGCCGTTGCGGCAACGAGCATCAGAAATAGGAAAAGTTTTTGTTTCATATACTCGAATGTTATTTTGCAATGTAGATATAGACGGGAAGGTGGTCGCTGAAACCGCCCTGGAAGTTGTTGCCCACGAACGTGCGCAGCGGATAACCCTTGTACTGGCCCTCCTTCTGAATCATGTAGGGACGGCGGAAGATACCTCCGTAGAACTTCGTGTCGCCGACCTTCTGGATCTTCAGCTCACCGGTGGAACCCGTGGCCAGATTCTCCGAAACGATGATGTTGTCAAATAGATTCCAGTCGTCGCGGTAAGCCAACGAACCGTAACCGGCCTTCAACATGGCAATGAAGGGGTTGAACATGTCGCCAAAGGCCACCTCATCGAGTTTGCCCTTTGCACCGAGACCCTCGACAATGCTCCGGTCCGTGGCATCGTCGTTCAGGTCGCCCATGACGACCACCTTCGTGGCGGGATTGGCCTGCTGAACCGAGTCGATCAACTCGCGAACCCGCGTGGCGGCAGCCATACGCTTCGGCTCCGAGGCGGCCTGACCGCCCAGACGCGAAGGCCAGTGGCAAACGACAAAATAGAACGGCTCTCCCTCGATCGTACCCCACATCGTTACGAAATCACGCGTGAGGAAATCGGGATTGTCGGGCATGTGGAACGGTACGGCCGCACTGCCCTCCAGCTTGAAAACGTCGGGACGGTAGTAGAAGCCCACATCGACACCGCGCAAATCGGGCGAATCGAAGTGCACGATGCGGTAGTTGCCCTTCGCGAGTTTCGGCGTGGCGATCACATCCTCCATCACCGAACGGTTCTCGATCTCCGAAACACCGATCACGATCGGGAAATCCTGATCGACCGAGGCGATATCGAACAGCACCCGTTCGAGATTGCCGATCTTTTTGTTGTACTTGTACGAGTTCCACTTCTTCGGACCCTCGGGCGTGAACTCCGTGTCGTTCACACCGGGATCGTTGATCGTGTCGAAGAGGTTCTCGAAGTTGTAGAAGACCACTTTGTAGGGCTTCTGCGCAAAGCCTGCCGCAAGCAAGACGGCAAACAGTCCTGTCAAAAGAATTTTCTTCATATATGGTTTCGATTAAAATTGTTCCCGAATCCTTACAATCCCGGCCAGTCCGAATAATCCATCCGGCTCTTGACGGTCTCGGCAACCTCCGGATCGAGGTTGCGGAAGAAAGTGAAGCCCGTCAGCTCCTCGATCTCGCGGACCGTGCAGGCCGCCTCGCGGAGCGACATTCCGGCCCCCGCCGTATCGTTGGTGAAGAGGAAGCCGATGGCCTTCAGCTCGTCGGCGCCGAACTCCGAAATCTGTCGGTTCTCGTTGCTCCGCTGCCGCAGCATCACCTTCCAGCAATGCGACGGCACGGCAATCGGCCCGTTCTGGTTGTCGATCGTCTTGTCCGTGGCGAAATGCGTTCCCGTTACGACATAGAGCGTATCGTAATTGATGAACTTTCCGTCGATTTTCTGACGGTCCGGCCCCCACTCGCGCTCCTTGCCCTCGAGTGTGCCCCAGATACCCTGGTTGAAGCGGCTCGCCTGCGGCATCATGTTCGTGGCATAGAAAGTCATCTCGTTCGTCGCATCGTTGTTATAACGCGTGGCAGAAGCCAGCATGTGTCCCCGGTCATAGCCGTAAGACCCGTACCCCTTGAGAATATACTGCTGGTATTCGCGGGGGATGGCGGGCGGCTGATTGTTCGGATCGTACGACCAGGCATCCGTACGGCCGCCCGAAGGCGTCGTGTAGCAATAATGCACCGGATAGGCCACCCAGCGCGAAACGTGCTTCTCGCAGTCGTAACAGATCGAATAGTTCCGCTTGTAGCCGCCCGTAACGTATTCGGTCGTCGTCAGCGTCGTATAATAGGTCTTGTAGATAAAATCTGAATTCTCCAGGTAGAACGGCTGCTCGCCCCACGAACGTTCGTAGTCGTAGGTGATGGTCGAACCCGACGAGCGCTGCGTCATCGTGAACGACGCGGCATAACCGTCGGAAAAGGTCAGGTCGATACGGGCCGTACGATCCTCGCCCGTACGATTCTGATCCATATAGAGATAGACGGGATCGCCCGCCTCTCCGCGCATTTCTGTTACCTGTTCATTGAGTGCGAACGAGCACCACACCTCCTCGCCCTGATCGGCGATAACGGCCGCATAGGTTACACCCCGCGACCCCTGGGTCGTGATGCAGTTCGTCGTTGTCGAATAGTTCACGGTCTCTGCCACGATCGAAGCAAGCGTCTCCTTCGAATCTCCGTTGTCATCGTCGTTGCATCCCGCAAACAACAGAAGCATGTGCGCTGCAAGCAGCAACATACTCATCGTCCTAATTTTCAATGTCATCTAATATATTCCTGATCTTCAGGCTCGTAGTTTTCAAAGAAACCAAACTCTTGGTGGGGACTGCGCCCCGCCAAGAGTGGTTTCAAATAAGTTTGTTGGTTCTCAAAATTCAACTAAAACAGCTGAACACCGCAAACGAGTGCACGGCCATTCGAGTTTCCTTCTGTAGCGAAGTTCTCCGAAGTCGAGAACGAAATCGTCGATTCTGCCGTAAGGCCGGAGATCGATACCGTATAGTAATCGTTATCACCAAGCCCCTGCAGAGTATACGGAGCGTTGCCCGATGCACCATCGTTAGCATTCAGCTCGAACGTCGAAGTTCCGTTGATCGTACCGCCATTGTTTACCTTAATGTAGAGCGTAGCTTTCTTGCCCTTCCATGCTACGGCATAGAAACCGAGCGTCTTGTCGCCCGTTACGCCTACGGCAGACGACTCAAAGACACCGGACTTGCTGCCTGTACCCAGCTTGAATCCGCTTGCAGCCTCACCGTTGGCCGTAGTCTCGTCGCCCAGACTGCCGGGATTCGAAGTCGTGCTGCCGTCGGAAATGAATTGAGCCATGGACTCGAAGCCGTTGGACGTCGAGCCGCCTACTCCGTTCTGCTTCAGATCCACCGAAGCCAGCGTCTCACCATTGACCTTGGCGACGAGCGTTGCCGTATAGGCGGCATCCGTCGTATTGTCTCCTACAGCCTTGACAACCACGGTCTCACCGCTCTTCTCGGCGGTAAACTTGTCGGCATTCGTACCCTCGACAACAAACTCAACGGCCGAAGCCTCCACGTTCGTTACCGTATAGGTAAGCGTCTGCGGCTCGGGATTCGAGGCGGCAAAGGTGGTCGGCTGCGTGGTGAAGGTTACGATCGGAGTCGAGGAATCGGGCGTAAGCTTGGTAGCCACAACCGTGAAATAGCGGCCACCGCCGTTCTTCGAACCGTTATTAACAAAGTAGCCCTCTACGGTAACCATCTGACCGTCATAAGAACCGGCATTCAGATCAGCGTTCGGTCCGGAGATCGATCCCGTATAGCTGGTCTCGAACGGGAACTCGATATTGTAGTAATTTCCGGAAACGGAGAGCGTACCCGTCATCTTGACATAGGTAACCACGGGCTTCTCCATCAGGCCGCCGATGTTCGACTCCGTAATCTCCGTAGGATTCGGATACTCCACCGTAGTCGTTCCGGTCTTCGTAACCGTTGCGCCTTCCGCAAACTGGAAAGCATCGCCATAAGAGGTTACGCTTCCGGATACCGATACGACATCACCTACTGCGGGAATGTTCTCGGCTCCGTACCCCAGGTACACCAGGATCGAAGCGGTCTCATCCGACATGACGAATCCACCCGTATAGGTAGCAACCACGGTTGCTGCCTCAATCTCATACTGTCCGGTAGCGGTGATCTGCGCAATGGTCGTCTTCTCCGGCTCCGGAGTCTCTACCGTAAACAGGTCATCGGTCATGCCGGCCAGGTCGTCGGCATTGCGCGGCGAGATGTTGCCGGCGTTGTTGTTGAGCGATACGCAGCCCTTGATATAACCGGCCTTGGCGGGAATCTCGACCGTGCTGGCCCAATCCTTCGAATAGCTGTTGAACGAGAGCAGGAAGGTCGAACCGTCCTTCGTCTCGAAGGTCTGGTTGGCATAGCCCGACGATACGTTGTAGTACTTCTCGCCGCGGATCGACTCCACGGGCTGCGAGTATACCTTCACATACTGCGACTGGTAGTCGATCAGCTTCGAAGGATCCGATACCTCGATGGCCTCGGGCGTATTGTCGTTCGTATCCAGAATCTCGATCTCGGGATCGGCATTCGTAAACTGAACCTGGTAGGTGCCGTAGTAGGACTGTGCCGTACCGCCCTTCAGATCGAACGATACGATCGAACCGCGCGTCAGGTTATAGTCCGTACCGCTGTTGCCCACATAACCCTTGAAACGGATCATCAGACCGGCACCCGGCTCCGTCGTGTTGTCGGTTACCATGATCTGGTGGTTGTTGATGTTGTTGCCGACATAGTCCGATACGACAATACCCGTCAGTACCAGCGACTCGGTAATCTCCTTACCCGTCTGCTCGAAGGTGAGCTGATCGCGTACGGACTTCACGTTGGTCGTAACCTCCGTCGTGCCGCCCTCATTCTGTTTTACAAGGATCGAAGCCGTCTTCGTTACGGGGATACCCTCCACAAAGCCTACTGCCGTCAGCGTCAGCGTAGCCTGGCGATCGGCCGTAGCCTGCCCCAGCGTGAAGGAAATCTGCGTCGTACCCGTCTTGCCGTTCATCGGCGAGGGAGTACACCAGGTAGCGTCCGACTCGTTCTCGAACGAAAGTTCCCAATCGCCCTTGGCTACTACCTCGACAGTCTGCTCGAGTTTTCCGCCGGCAAGCGATCCGGCAATGGTGGTCGAGGTACCGCCATCGACGGTGATCTCGGGAATACCCTTATAGCCGCCGTCTTCCGTGTCGTCGTCCGAGCATGCGGTGAAGGCGGCGAGCACCATCATCGAGCCGAGCAACGTTTTCCAGAAATTCATCTTTTTCATAGAAATTAAAATTAGTTAAGAAAGAGTGTTCTATAATATTAAATTGTTACAAAATTACAATATTTCAGGTTCAAAGTTATAGTTAAAATCCGAATCTGCAATATCTGTTACGCAAAATTCACACCGATCGGGCAAATATTACGGGGCCAAAAGCCCGGACACGCCTTGCGGACATGCTCCGGGCAACAGACAAGCCCTCCGGATCAACGGATCCGGTCGGCGGAACGGACGAGCATCTCGTCGCGGAAAATGGCCCGCACGGCCAGGAAGGTGAAAAACAGCGCCACGATCGGCAGGGCGATCGCAGGCTTGAACCCCTGGTTGTGGAGCGCCAGCTCGGAGAAGACCCGACGGCTCAAAAAGTAGTAGATCGCCTCCATGATCACGGTTCCGACAAGGAACACCATCTCAACCACGCACAGGCGGATCTGAAGCAGCCGGCGACGGTAGAGGAAAATCGGCAGAAGCGGCAGAGCGGCCGACAGGACAATGAGAATGCCCAGATAGACCGTAGACTGGGCGATGCTTCCGTCGGCACTCTGCAACGAAAAGGCGTACAGATTGAATGCACCCGCCTCGCTGGCGAACCAGGCAAGGGGCACGAACAGCATCACGACAAGCAATGCCGCGACAATCAACAGGTAAAGGGTCTGAATACGTTGTATCATTTAATCCAGCGTTTTATCGATAAGGTATTTGTTGCGGTCCGAAGAGCCGCGGTTGATCAGTTCGCCGAGGAAACCCGCCAGGAAAAGCTGTACGCCGAGGATCACGGCAAGGATCGCCAGGTAGAAGAGCGGCTGGTCCGTTACGGCGCGCAGCGGCAGGCCGTGCGCCTGTTTCCAGAGTTTGCCCGCAATGACCCAGACGGTCGTAAATCCACCGACAAGGAACATCAGCGTGCCGAGGCTGCCGAAGAAATACATCGGCGACCGGCCGAAATGGGACATGAAAAGCACGGTAATCAGGTCCAGATAACCCTTGACCATGCGCTCCAGGCCGAATTTCGAATGGCCGTATTTGCGGGCGCGGTGCTCGACAACCTTCTCGCCGATACGGCGGAAGCCGGCCTGACGCGCCAGAACCGGAATGAACCGGTGCATCTCGCCGTAGACCTCGATCGACTTGACCACCTTCAGGCGGTAGGCCTTCAGGCCGCAGTTGAAGTCGTGGAGACGGATGCCCGTGGCAACCCGCGCCGTCCAGTTGAAAAACTTGCTCGGCCAGCGCTTGCCGATGGGGTCGTAGCGTTTCTTCTTCCAGCCCGAGACCAGGTCGTAGCCCTCCTCGAGGATCATGCGGCGCATCTCGGGAATCTCGTCCGGGGAGTCCTGCAAATCGGCGTCCATCGTAATGACCACCTCGCCCCCGGCAGCGGCAAAACCGCAGTACAACGCGGCCGACTTGCCGTAGTTGCGCGAGAAACGGATGCCACGCAAGGCCGGATAGGCAGTTTTGAGCCGTTCGATCTCCTCCCAGGAGCCGTCCGACGATCCATCATCGACCAGAATCGCCTCGTAGGTGAGCGCATGCGCCCGCATCACACGGTCGATCCAGGCGATCAGCTCGGAAAGCGACTCCGCCTCGTTGTAGAGCGGAACGACGACCGATATGTCCAGTTTACTCATTCGACCCGTTGTTGGGATTCTGCATATCCTCGTCCTGATGATTCGGCCAGGGCATCTCCCGCTTGGCAAAGGCACTGATGAAAAGCCCGAAGAAGCAGCCCTGGATTACCGATCCGAGAATCGAGAGCACTACGATCCAGATCGGCGAGAAGAGCATCGTGCGCGCCATCGAAACGGCCAACTCCATCTGGGCCGGGCCGTAAAGCGACGAGACCATCTTGAGACTCTCCTCCAGCGCAGCCTCATAATAGGCCGGGAAAAGCAGCCGGCGGGCAGCAATCTCCCAGGCGCCGACCAGCACCCCCGAGAAGCACATCATCCAGAAGATATACTTCATGCACTGCCCGTAGCTGTAGCCGTTTTCGCTCCCATAGAGAAGCGCCCGACGCTTCGTCAGCACGAAGAGCAGCGTGATGAAGACCGCCAGCGAAAGCAGCGACAGCACCTGCGATTTCCAGAACAGTCCGACCGTCGAGAAGAGAATCTGCACCACGGCCATAAGGGCGCCCCAGCGGGCGGCATCGTCCCAAAAATTGGTTTTTTCCATATCTTGTCTCTTTTGCGTTATTGCAACTCTCCCTTGCCGTCGCGAAGCACCTCCGGTTCATCGCCCGTCAGGTCCACTACCGTCGTCGGCATGGTATCCCCCATGCCGCCGTCGATCACCAGCTCCACATCGCGGCCGTAGCGCTCGTGAATCAGCTCGGGGTCGATCAGGTACTCCTGCTCGTCGTCCTCGCGGACCGAAGCCGTAAGGAGCGGTGCTCCGAGTGCCGCGACGATCGACCGCGCCACGGCATTCGAGGGAATGCGGACACCGATCGTCTGCCGCCGGGCCAGCGCCTTGTCCGGCACCCGCGAGGAGGCCGTGAGCACGAAGGTGAAGGGACCCGGGAGATTCCGCTTCAGGATCCGGAAGGTCGCATTGTCCACACGGCAATACTCCGCAACCTGCGCGAGGCTCTCGAAGACCACGGCGAACCCGGTATCGGCCTTTCCGCGAATGCGGCGCAGGCGTTCGAGTGCACGGGGAGAACGGATCGAGCAGCCGAAGGCGTAGACGCTGTCGGTGGGATAGATGATGACTCCGTCCCGCTCGAGGGTGTCCACGACGCGCCGCAGGGCGCTCTCCGAAGGATTCCGTTCGTATATCTTCGCAAGCATAGGGGAACAAAGATAGCAAAAATTTCGCAAACCGTGCCGAAATCATGCTATTTTCTGCAGATGGCAAGCCCCTGTCGGAACGGAGGTTCCGAAAAAGGTGCGATGAATCCCGCGCAGAAGGAATTTTCCGGCGGCGCGTAAGGTACTCCGAGGTGCGTCAGCGGATTTTCCGGCGGTTCAGTTCGGCACTGTAGGCCCGGGCATTGGCATTGTGTTCGCGCAGCGTGCGGGCGAAATTATGGTATCCGTCGAATGTCGGACGTGCACAGAAATAGAGGTAGTCGTGCTCCTCGAAATTGAGAACCGCGTCGATCGCGTTCTTGCCCGGCATGCAGATCGGCGAAGGGGGAAGGCCCTTATTTATATATGTGTTGTAGGGCGACGGATACTTCAGGTGGCGGTACAGAATGCGGCGCAGGCCGAAATCCTGCATGGCATATTTTATCGTGGGGTCGGCCTGCAGCGGAATGCCCCGGCGCAGACGATTGACATAGACGCCGGCAATGCGCGGCATCTCGTCCGTCTTCCGGGTCTCTTCGTAGACGATCGACGCCAGGGTCATCACCCCGAGGCGCGACAGGCCGCTCCGCGCCCGCCTGGCATCACGCTCCCCGGTCCAGAAGCGGTCGTACTCCCGCTTCATGCGGCGCACGAAGTCCTCGGGCGTAATCGTCCACCACACCTCGTAAGTATCGGGGATGAACATCGAGAAGAGCGTCAGGCTGTCGAAACCCACCTCCGCGGCCAGCTCCTTCGAGGTCAGCGCCCGCATCATCGAAGCGGAATCGGCATCGATCTGCCGGGCGAGCTTGCGGGCGAGCTGTGCGGAGGTCCGCACGTTGTTCACCGAGATCCGCACGGGCGTCTGCAGCCCGAGCTTGAGCATGCGTGCCACCTCGACGACATTCATGCCCGGGCGCAGCACATAGTGGCCCGGCTTGAACGTATGCTCCAGATCGAGCCGGCGGGCATAGAGGCGGAAGGCTGCCCGATACTTCAGGTGCGGCATGAGCGAATCCTCGACCACCGCATATCCGGAGCGGGACCCGACATAGAGTTCGTACTCCCCGCGGACGGCATTTCCCTTGAAACAGGCAAGCAGAAACACCGCAACGACTGCCCCCAGGACAACGCACGCAAGGAACAGGCGGAGCAAGGTTTTTTTACGCATCTCGCAATTTTTTTTGCAAAGATATAAAAAATTCCTACTTTTGTGCCCGGGTGAGTCTTATACGACCAGCTCCTACAGAATCCCCCAGGCGAGGAATCGAGCAAGGGTATGTGGTCGTAGCGGTGCGATATAAGGAGCTCACCCTTTTTTGTTGGACCCATTCAAGTAAAGCAAGACAACATGATACGACTCAACGTATTCATCCGTACGACGGAGAGCAACCGCGAAGAGCTGATCGCAACGGCCCGCGAACTGGTGGCCGCATCGCTCAAGGACGAGGGCTGCGTGGCCTACGACCTGTTCGAGAGCTCCACGCGCCGCGATGTCCTGATGATCTGCGAGACCTGGAGCGACGCCAAGGCGCTCGCCGCACACGAGCAGGCCGCACACTTCACGACCCTCGTGCCGCGCATCCAGCAGCTCGGCGAAATGAAGATCGAGAAGTTCGTCTTCTGATCGTCCGCTCCCGCGACAGCCGCCCCCAAACCCCGGATGCCCCGTGCATCCGGGGTTTTTCTTCGTTCGGAAACCGTCCGAAACAGCTTCCGCGACGGATAAAGCCTCCGGCAAAGCGGCAAAGAGCGGAAAAAATCCTATCTTTGTTATCCGGAACCTCCGAAAACAGAGCATGAACAGCTGGAAAAAGACATTCACCGTAATCTGGAGCGGGCAACTGGTCTCGATTCTTTCGAGTGCCGTGGTCAGCTATGCGGTGATCTTCTGGATGAGCCTCGAGACGGAGTCCGCGGAGGTGCTGGCCCTGGCAGCCATCGCCGGCATCCTGCCCCAGTCGCTGCTGGGCCCTTTCGTCGGCATCTACATCGACCGCTGGGACCGCAAACGCACGATGATCCTCGCCGATACGTTCATCGCCCTCTGCACGCTGGCGCTCTCGGTGCTCTTCTGGCTCGACATTGCGCAGATGTGGCACATCTACCTGCTGCTGGCCTGCCGCTCGGTAGGCTCGGCCTTCCATACTCCCGCCATGCAGGCGTCGGTACCCCTGCTGGCACCGGCTTCACAACTTACGCGCATTGCGGGAATCAACCAGATCATCACCTCCGTATCGGATATCGCAGGGCCTGCACTCGGTGCCTTCATGCTCGCACTGACCTCGATCGGCAACATCCTGCTGCTCGACGTGGCGGGAGCCGCCGTGGCCTGCATATCCCTGCTGTGCATCCGCATCCCGAATCCCGAACGCCAGCCCGACAGGCAGCACGACCTCCGCAAGGAGTTCCGCGAAGGGCTTGCCGCCATGCACGCCGTTCCGGGAATGGGAAGTTTCTTCGCACTCGCCATCGCCGTATGGTTCTTCATCATGCCCGTAGGCGTACTCTTCCCGCTCATGACCCTGCAGCACTTCGGGGGCGGTGCCTACGAAATGAGCCTCGTGGAGATCGTATGGGGCGGCGGAGCCCTGCTCGGCGGCGCCATCATGGGCGCCCGGACCTACCGCGTCAGCCGCATCGTGCTCATCAACCTGATGTATCTTATGGTGGGGCTCTCGTTCCTCCTCTCGGGATTGCTTCCGGCATCGGGATTCGCTCTCTTTACGGTATTCACGGCCGCGGCCGGCATTTCGAGCAGCGTATTCAACGCCTCGTTCATCTCGGTCGTGCAGACCCGCATCGAAGCCGGCGTCCTGGGACGCGTGCTCTCGCTCTACCGCAGCTTCGGGCTCCTGCCTTCGGCCATAGGCCTCCTCGGAGCGGGATTTCTGGCCGAACGGATCGGGCTGACGACAACCTTCGTCCTTTCGGGGTCAATCATCTGCCTGATCGGAGCAGCGGCTTTCCGCATGCCGGCGGTCATGCGCCTCGACGCCAAAGAGCAGAAATCCGAGTAACTGCCAGGCCCGGCAAAAGGCATGCACCCGAACCGGGGCGCATCCGCAATCCGGAGGGAGATCACATAAAAACGGCGGAATCCTTTTTGAGGATTCCGCCGCTGCATTTTACCGATTCGGGATCAGACCGTATAGGTATATCCGTTGTAGTAGATCGTATAGCTTAATTTACCGTCCGTATTCGACCACTTGTACTCGACCTCGCCGGAGGGATAGAGGGCCGTATTGTAATCGCCTACGCTCGTGAAGGAGCAGATCTGCGAGCCTTCGACAATCTGCATGTAGACGCCCACGCCACTCGAAACCACGATCGAACGGCAACGATAAACACCATTCTGCAATTTGTAGCTCATGCCCATGGAACCCGTGCTGGAAGAGTTGGCATAGAAGGTCGAGCCCCAGCATCCGGCGCCGTAGGGTGCCATCGGAATGTTGGTACTCTCGACATGGATATCCTTGTCGTAAATCTCCGAGAAAGCCAGGTTCTTGCCCGACTCGGGCTTGATGTTGATCTGACCGTTCCATCCCGATACATACTGCTCCGATTCCTCGAAGTTCGCACGGATCATGTCAAGAATGACAACATAATTGTCCGTCTCGTCCAGGTAAAGTTTCGTCGTGCCGCTCTGCATGGCAATGGAGACCTGCCGGCTGTTGCCCAGCCCGTCCGTCGTATTGGCCTTGATCTTGAAATCGGGCTGCATGACAACCTGCCAAGGGGTGCTGAAAGTCGCATCGGAGAGAAGCTCCGTTCCGTTCGTATTCACCACGAGCGATCCTTCGAGCATGAAGCCGTCGGTCTGTAAAAGGCCGTCAGGATAGGTGATGCGCCAGGAATCAGCGCCTTCGCGCGCAATCTGCGTGCCGGATCCGAAGAGCAGAAGCTGCAGCGGACGCGTATCATCCCAAACCTTGACCTCGATCTTGGAAAGATCGACCTCCTCGAGCGGCGTATCGGGATACTGCACCTTCGCCTCGGCCAAAAGCGATGCCAAACGCAAACCGGCCTCGGCCATCTGCGTCGAGACATTCTGCTGAACCATTGCAGAACTGTAGATATCTACACCCGGGATCACCTGCTGCTGTTTCTTATACTCTTCGCTGTTGTCCTTCATACAACCCGTAAAGGCCAGCGCGGCCAGCAATGTCGTAGCTAAAATCCTATTCATTTCAATTTTAAAGGTTAAATTCATTTCATAAAATGTACGGATCGCACTTTTACTGCATCGGCCCGAAAACTTTTTTTCGGAAAGGGTTTTTCTCCGCGCCATTGCACCGGATATGGAAGATCTGCCGTAAAAAAATCCGCAACATTCCCGCCACAAAGATAGGAATAATTCACATTTTTTCGTATCTTGGACATGGAGTTTTCTCCATATACACAACAGACATAATACATACGACCATGTCCATACGTTCGTTATTCGGCGGCAAACGCAAGAAAATCACCGACTACCCTACCGATGTACTGACGGCCCGCGACGGCACGTCCTTCACGATCCACTTCTTCAAACATGCCGCCCTGGCCATCGGCGTCGGCGAAAAATACGTCTATGTCGATCCGGTGAACGGGTACGCCGACTACGGCGTCCTGCCGAAGGCCGACGTGCTGCTCGTAACCCACTCGCACTACGACCATCTGGACCGTGCGGCTACCGACGAACTGCTCACGCCCCACAGCGAGATACTCTGCGACCGGACCTCCGCCGAGGCATTCGAGATGAACTGCCACACGATGCGTCCGGGGAGCGTAGCCACCCCCTGCGACTGGCTGAAGGTCGAGGCCGTGGCCGCCTACAACACCTCGCCCGACCACCGGCAGTTCCACCCCCGCGACCGCGAGGACTGCGGCTATGTGCTGACGATCGGCGGCACGCGCATCTACATCGCCGGAGATACCGAGCCGACGCCCGAGATGAAGGCCCTGCGCGGCATCGACATTGCCTTCCTGCCGGTCAATCAGCCCTACACGATGACCGTGGACCAGGCCGTGGAGGCCGTCAAGGCGCTGCATCCGGCCATCTTCTACCCCTACCACTACGGTGAGGTCGAGGAGAAGACCGACATCGACCGACTTGTCCGCGAACTCGAAGGTATTACCGAGGTGCGCGTACGTCCGATGGAGTGAGCGTCCGAACGACAAAGCACCCGATCCAAACCGCAGCCCCCGATATCCGACAGATACCGGGGACTGCGGTTTCGTATGCTGCGAAAGGTCCTACTTGTGCGAAGAGCGGCTGACCCGACGTTCCACCACGAAGGCGGCGATCAAACCCAGGCCGCCGAAGCAGAGCACCGAACCGCCATAGATAACGTCGTTGTGATAGTATGCACCGTTCGAACAGTTGGTACTGATCCAATAGCCGACCAGCAGGCCCACTCCGAGACCCAGCAGCAGGCAGCCGACACGCAGCGCTCCGGAAGAGAAGCCTCGCGAACCCTCCACGGCGGGAACACGGCCGACAGACATTCCCATCGGTACGTTTTTCAGGTAGTCAATCAACATTCCGGGATCGAGTTTTTCGATGATGTTGAGCCGCTCGCGACGGCAGATGGGAAGCTCGAAAAGCTTGTAGATGCTCAAGGCGACAATCCCGACAATCAAGGGATACACAATAAATTCCAGCATGGCTTGATCTGTTTTAATGGTTATTCATTCGTTTTTTCGATCTTTGTATGGTTAGACGCCGTCCGCGTGAAAAGGTTACAGGACAGGCGGCGAACCGCCTCGCGCGTGTAACCTTTTTCGGCTCCGCGCGTCTAACAGAGTACCATGCAGACCGAAGAACTGGAACTGATCCGACGCATCATTCACGGAGAGACCGATCTCTACGCACAGCTGGTCGATCGCCACGAGCGAACGGTCTTCACGCTGGTGATGCGGATCATCGGTCGGCGGGAAGAGGCCGAGGAAATCACGCAGGATGTCTTTCTGAAGGCGTTCCGGCAACTCGACCGCTTCGCAGGCCGGAGCAGTTTCCGGACATGGCTCTACCGGATTGCCTGCAATGCGGCCATTTCGCAGGCCCGGCGCACGCAGCCCCGCCGCGCGGAGATCGACGAGCGGCGGCTTGCCGTGCTCCCCGACGAAGAGGCCGACCGGATGGAGGAGTGGGCGGCGCATCAGGAGCAACTCGACGCCCTGACGCACGCCATCGGCCGCCTCGATCCCGAAGAGCGGGCATTGGTAACGCTCTTCTATTACGAGGAGCGTTCCGTAGCCGAATGTGCGGAGATCACCGCCCTCTCGGAGAGCAATGTCAAGGTGCGGCTGCATCGTATCCGGAAGAAGTTGTATTTACTGGTAACAACGCAAAGAGAGATGAAACGAAGTGAAGCCATCCGTCGGGCCATCGAACGGATCCCTATTCCCGAACCGCCCGCCGACCTGTCGGCGCGGATCATGAAGCGTCTGCGGCGTGCCGAACGATGCCGCCGGCGAATCGAAGCGATCCTGACAGGAACCGGCTTTGCCGCGGGAATCGCGGGAATCGCGGGAATCGCCGCCGTAGCCCGCTGGGCCCTTACAGCCGAAAGAACGGCGACGGAATCCCCCGCATGGCCGGACCCGGTCGGATGGAAGATGCCGGATCTCGAGCTCTCCCTGCCGACACCGGCTCCGGAAGATGCGATGTATTGGAAGGCATGCATCCTGCTTGCCGCAGCAGGGCTCGTGCTGCTGTTCGCCGATCTGATCATCCGCCGAAGAATCGCCTCGCGCGCAAATAACGCAGCGAAGCCGATCTGACGCAAGGCATTTCGACCGAAGAATCCGCCTTCTGCAAGAACCGCCCCAAAGACAACCGGGCCCTGTTCCGAAAAGGAGCAGGGCCCGGTTTGTTCGGTCCGGCCGGGAAGTTACTTCTTCGCGGCGTCTGCGGCCTTCGGTTCGGCCTTCACCTTGAGCGAGGCAAGACCCTTGACGATATGCGCATCGTCGTTCTTCGCGGCATCGTACACCACCGTAACCTCCTTCTTCGGAAGATCGACCCGAACGTCCTTGATACCCTTGCCGAGCACCGGGACGTTGTTCATAATCTTCTGGACACAGTGGTCGCAGTCGATGTCGGTAACGAAAACCGTCGTTACGGTCTTCTTCTCCTTCTTCGCAGGCTCCGTGGCCGCGAATGCCCCGAGGCTCCATACAAGCGCGAGGCATACGAGCAAAATCTTTTTCATGGCTTTATCGTGTGTATGTTTTTCAAATCCGGTCAATAGAGGTTGAAGCGCAGGCCGGCGTAGAACTTGCGGCCCATGAGCGGTCCCCAGACATTCATCGAGTTAAACTTGTAGTCGTAGGGGTTCTGTGCATGGAGAATCGGGTCCTCCTGGCGGTAGTCGGCGATGTTCTCGCAACCGACATAGATGTCGAACTTGCCCACCTTGCGGCTCACCTGCGCATAGAACATCGGATAGCGCGGCGAATAATAGCTGTCGGCCAGGTCGCCCGTCTGCGTCGGGATGCGCGAAGGGCCGTTCAGCTGGGCCGTGGCATCGAAGGTCCAGCGACGGAACTTCGTGGCGTACTGTATGTTGAGCAGCGTCTTGTACCGGCTCACCAGCGGCCGCTCGACCCGCGCCGTACGTCCGTCGGGACGGTCGATCGTCATCTCGCTGTCCGTATAGCGGAACGTCGCGAAGATGTCGAGCCGCTCGACGGGCGTCCACGAGAAGTCGATCTGATAGGTATCCGTCCAGGAGCGGCCCGTACTGCCGTAGACCCGGATCGTCTCGGGATCGTACTCCTGATCGACCACCACCGAGTTATAGAACTGCGTACGGAAATAGTCGAAGCTCAATGTCGCATCGCCCGGATTCACCAATCCGAAGGTCTGCGTCAGGCTGCCGCCCACGGTCAGGGCCTTCTCCAGTCGGTTCAGGGCATCGAGCTCCGGAATAATCAGCGCACGGCCCGTGGCGAGCATGCCGATGTTGTCCGTAATGACATCCGTGGAGCGGTAGCCCAGACCCGCCGAGGCGCGCAATGTCGTCGAGGAGGTGATGTTCCACTTCACATGGCCGCGCGGCGTGAGGAAGAAACGGTCGTAGAAGGCGTTGTAGTCGCCACGCAGGCCGGCGACAACAGACAGCCGGTCCTTCACGGCATAGGTGTATTCGGCATAGGCACCCACCTCCTGCTCGTCGCGGTCGAGATCGTAGGAGCGGCTGCTGTCGAGCCACGGCGTATCGTTGCCCAGCGACTCGCGGAAGTAGTCCAGATGAGCCTGCACACCCAGGTTGAACGACGACCGGTAGGTGAAGTAGTGGTTATACATCAGATTGAGCGACACGGAGTTCTGGTTGCCTTCATAGGTATTCAGACCGAAGTAGGCGCTCTCGTCGAAGTGGTCGAAGTCGGCGACAAAGGCCAGGTTCGACCGCATCTCGTCCTGCTCGTCGGCATCGTAGACCGAAGGACCGACGGGCATGCCCAGCTTGAAGTAGCCGTTGGCGTTGCGGTTGCGGATATGCGAACCGTAGAGCGGCATCGCCGTGCCGGTTTGGGTCCAGTCCCAGTCCTCGGCCATCGCCTCGCGCATGGCCGACGTGTTGCGGTAGTCGAGCATGCCGCCCAGACGGCTCTCCTGCACGAACTTCCAGCCCCAGCGGATCTGCGTGCCGTTGTCGGCCGCATAGAGCCACTTGTTCGCCACGTTGAACTGCGTCGAGAGCGGCAGGTCGCGGAAGCCGTCATCGTTGTGGTCCATCTTCCGCACGTCGGTATCGCCCGAACCGTGCAGCAGCAGGATGCTCGTGAGCTTGCCGTCCTTCGAAACGGGGAAAGCCGTCGTGATGTTGGCCTCGGGGCGCAGCTCATCGTCGAGGTAGAGGTTCACGAAGAGCCGCTCGGAGTCGGTGGGTTTGCGGTGTTCGAGGTTGATCTGTCCCGTGATGGCCTCGTGGCCCGCCGTAACGGAGGCGACGCCCTTCGAGACCTGGATCGAGTTGAGCCACATGCCCGGCGTATAGCTCAAACCGTAGGGAGCGCTCAAGCCCCGCATGATCGGGCGGTTCTCGTCGAGGATCTGCGTATAGGTTCCCGCCAGCCCCAGCATCTTGATCTGACGGGCGCCCGAGATGGCATCGCTGTAACCCACCGTAACGGAGGCCGAGTTCTCGAACGACTCGGCCAGGTTGCAGCAGGCCATCTTGCAGAGACCCGCAAAGGAGATCATCTCCCCCTTGACGATGCCGTCCTGCTTGACGAAGTTGCCGCTCAAGGCCCCCTCGACAACGACCCCTTCGAGCTCGACCCCTTCGGCACGGAGCGTAAACTCCGCACGCGAAGCCGCTGCGTCGAGGCGCAGCGTATCGTTCACATAACCCAGGTAAGAGGCGACCAGGCGGTCGTAGCCCTTCACGCGGTGCAGCAGGAAGGTCCCCTCGGCATCGGTGGAGGCGCCGACGGTCGTGCCGGCCCAGTAGACCGAGGCGCCGACCAACGGCCGGTTGTCGGCATCGCGCACCACGCCGCGCAGGTCCTGCGCACGGAGCGCGGAGGCAGATACCGACATAAAGAACAAAAGAATAGTGTATAAAACGTTTCGTTTCATGAATCTTGCATTTTATTTACCGGAGGCAAAGGTAGCGGAAAAGAGCTGCAACCGGGTTGCAAAGTCTCTCCGGGAGCGGGTTACCTCCGCTGCTTTTCCCTGCACGTCGGGCAGAGTCCCTTGAGCAGGTAGTCGATCTGACGGACCTCGTAACCGGCCGGATAGGCGATAACCGGAATCTGCGTATGGTCCAGGCAGAGCGTCCGACCGCAGGCCTCGCAATGGAAATGGCAGTGGAGTTCGTCGATCCGGCAGGCATGGTCGTTGTGGCAGACGCAGTACTTGGCCGAACCGCTGCCGTCTTCGATCAAATGCAGCAGATGGCGGCGGGTAAAGAGCGTCAGCGTGCGGAAGATCGACGAGCGGTCGATCGCATCGGTCGCCTCCTCCAGATCGGCAAGGCTGAACGTGTCGCTGAAGCGCTCCATGGCGTCCAAAACAAGCATGCGCACCGCCGTGGGGCGGATGCCGTGGTGCCGGAGCACCTCTTCACAATGTCGGGAATCCATCATGCGGGTCAATTCATCCGGCGTCGAATGACGGTCGGAGATGATAAATCGGTGAAAGGGAAACGGGAAGCCGTTTCACACATGGGCATGCCGGCCTCTTTCCGAAAGCCGGCCGCAAAAATCAACCCCGCACGGGAGGTGCCCGGAATCCCGGAGACGAAACCGCGGGATCGGAGGCAAGAGGTACATGCCGTTCGACGAATGCCTGTTTGCCGGAAAGAAACGGGATCAGGGCGGTGCCGTCCGCAAAGAGGGCCGGCGGCAGGTCGGTTACGGCGCATCGCAGGAACTTGCCGATGCCGTCGGACAGGACGAGGTAAAGTTCGATCTCCGTAGAGTGGTGATCCGAGCAGCAGGGAGCCATCAGGCGGGGTTCGTGATCCCCTGAAGCGGCGCATCCATGGCGGGTGCAGAACAGTTCCGAATGGTCGTGCGACGAGAGGCATTCGCAGGAAAGCGAAGCAACGGGCGCCCCGACCGCCATCAGCAGATAGACGGCGAAGAGCAGCAGGGCTATGAATCGACGGGTTCTCATCGCGACAGGGCAAATGTAGGAATTTTTCCCCAAACACGCAATTTTTCCTACCTTTGTATCATGGAACCGCGCGATGAGAGGATTTACGAGGCGCTGCGCCGCTGGTGGGGGTTCACCTCCTTCCGGCCCGTGCAGGAGGAGATCATACGCGCCGCGATGGCCGGACGCGACACCCTCGCGCTGATGCCTACCGGAGGCGGCAAGTCGCTGACCTACCAGGTTCCCACGATGGCCCGCGAGGGGCTGTGCATCGTCATCACCCCGCTCATCGCCCTGATGAAGGACCAGGTGGACCGGCTCCGCGCCCGAGGCATTCCGGCCGTGTCGATCCACTCGGGGCTCTCGCCCCGGCAGATCGACATCGCGCTGGACAACTGCGTCTACGGCGACGTGAAGTTCCTCTATGTCGCGCCCGAGCGCCTCGCCACGGAGGCCTTCCGGCTGCGGGTCGTGCGGATGAACGTCTCGCTGCTGGCCGTGGACGAGGCGCACTGCATCTCGCAGTGGGGATACGACTTCCGCCCCTCGTACCTGCGTATCGCCGAACTGCGCGAACGCCTCCCGGGTGTGCCCGTACTGGCGCTCACGGCCTCGGCCACGGAACTCGTGGCAGAAGACATCATGCGCCATCTGAAGTTTGCCGAGCCCCATATCCTGCGCAGCAGCTTCGCGCGGCCCAACCTCTCATACAGCGTGCGCCACACGGACGACAAGAACGGGCAGCTGCTCCGCATCGCACGCAACGTCCCCGGATCGGGCATCGTCTACATGCGCACGCGGGAGGGTACCGAACAGATCGCCGACCTGCTCCGTCAGGAGGGGATTCCGGCCACGGCCTACCACGGCGGGCTGGGGTATGCCGAACGGTCGCTCCGCCAGGAGGAGTGGTTGCAGGGGAAAGTGCGCGTCATGGTGGCAACCAACGCCTTCGGCATGGGCATCGACAAGCCCGACGTGCGGTTCGTCGTCCACTACGCCATGTGCGACTCGCTCGAAAGCTACTATCAGGAGGCAGGACGTGCCGGGCGCGACGGACGACGCGCCTACGCCCTGCTGCTCGTCGCCGCGGACGACCGCGACCGCATCGTCCGGCGCTTCGAGAAGGAGTTTCCGCCGCTCGAGCAGATCAAGGAGATATACGACCGCGTCTGCTCCTACCTCAACATCGGTATCGGCGACGGCGGAGGAGGCTCGTACCTGTTCAACATCCACGAATTCTGCGCCCGCGAACATCTCTATTCGGGTACGGTAGCCGGAGCCCTCAAGCTCCTGCAACAGAACGGCTACCTCACGCTCACCGACGCCCAGGACAACCCGGCCCGCATCCTCTTCTGCGTCAGCCGCGACGAACTGTACCGGCTCCGTGTCAGGCGCGACGACCTTGACCCGCTCATCCGCACGATCCTGCGCCTCTACAACGGCGTATTCACTGAATTCCGCCCCATCGACGAAGGCGAGCTGGCTGCCTGGAGCGGATACACACCCGAGCGGGTGCGCGAACTTCTGAAACTGCTCTGGCAGCTGCGTGTCATCCGCTACATTCCCTCGAACCGATCGCCCATTCTCTTCATGAATGAGGAGCGGCTGCCCCGTAAGGACCTCTACATCGCCCCCGAAACCTACCACCATCGGCAGCAGCTTATGCGCGAGCGTTTCGACCACATGATTGCCTATGCCATGAACGGGGAACGGTGCCGCAGCGAGGTGCTCGAAACCTACTTCGGATGCGCGGAAACAGCCCCGTGCGGGGTCTGCGACATCTGTCTGGCCCGAAAAAAGGCGGCACGCGCCGCCACGCAGGACAACGGGGCATCCGGAACGGCCGGGGAACCGGAACGGGAACGGGAAGCCGGCGTCGATCCGCTCGAAGCACGGATTCTCGAACGGCTCGGCGAAGGAGCTGCCGATCCGCGGGAAATTGCGGCGGAGATATCCTGCCGGCCCGAACGGTATGCGGAAGCCATTCGCCGGCTGCTCGGTGCAGGGACGGTGCGGATGACCCCCGAAGGGCAGCTCGAACGTACGGGAACGGACTCTCCGGATGCGGATGTAAAATAGGAGGCCGATCGGCGGCAGATCGGAAAATTATTCCTAAATTTGCAGGAACATCCGTCGAATGACTACCGTAAACAACTTCATAGACAAGATCAGCAACGAGCAGACCGCGCTGCTCCCGGCCATCGAGTTCCGGGGCGAGATCCGCATCGTGGACCAGGAGCGCGACATCGCTGCCGCGTGCAAGCATCTCGCAGCACAGCCTCTGCTGGGTTTCGACACCGAGACCCGGCCCTCGTTCCGGCAGGGCGTAACGTTCCGCGTATCACTGCTGCAGCTCTCCACGCGGGAGGTCTGCTACCTTTTCCGACTCAACCGCATACCGCTCGACAAGGCGATCCTGAAGATCCTCGAGGACCGCAAGATCCTCAAAATCGGGGCCGACGTGGCCGGCGACCTGCGCTCGCTGCGCCAGATCCGCCACTTCCGCGACGGCGGATTCGTCGATCTGCAGACTATCGCCCCCGAATGGGGCATCGAGGAGAAGAGCCTCCGCAAACTCTCGGCCATCGTCCTCGGACAACGCGTCTCGAAGGCCCAGCGGCTCAGCAACTGGGAGGCCGCGACCCTCACCGACAAACAACAGCTCTACGCAGCCACCGATGCCTGGGTCTGCACCCGCATCTACGACCGGCTGCTGCGCGTACCCAAAAAACCGATTCGCAAATGATACCTCAAGTCTTTCTGCGCCGCGGCAAGGAGGAGTCGCTCCTGCGCCGGCATCCGTGGATCTTCTCCGGAGCCATCGACTACATCAAGGCCGAGGAGGAGTCCGAAATCGCCGAAGGCGCTCTGGTCGAGGTTTACGACCACAAGGGAGAGTTCATCGCCCAGGGGCACTACCAAATCGGCTCGATCGCCGTGCGGGTGCTCTCGTTCGAACGCGGGGAGATCGACCAGGCGTGGTGGAACCGCCGCATCGCCGTGGCGCACGACGTGCGCCGCGTCCTCGGCCTGACGGAGAACCCCGCAACGACCTGCTACCGTCTCGTGCATGGCGAGGGGGATTCGCTCCCGGGACTCGTGGTGGACATCTACGGCACGACGGCCGTCCTGCAGTGCCACTCGGTGGGCATGTACCGCTCGCGGCAGATGATCGCCGAGGCGATCCGCACGACGTACACCGGCCGCATCGAGGCCATCTACGACAAGTCGTCGCAGACGCTCCCCTTCAAGGCCAACCTCTGCGCCGTGGACGGATACCTCTGGGGCGCCTCGGATCACACCTCGCAGATCGTATTGGAAAACGGCGAGAAGTTCTGGGTAAACTGGGAGCAGGGACAGAAGACCGGCTTCTTCCTCGACCAGCGCGAAAACCGAGAACTGGTCAAGCGCTACGCAAAGGGGCGCACCGTCCTCAACACCTTCTGCTACACGGGAGGCTTCTCGGTCTACGCCCTTGCGGGAGGAGCCCGCGAGGTCTGCTCGGTGGACTCCTCGGAGCGCGCCGTGGCGCTGGCTACGGAGAACATGTGGCTGAACTTCGGCGAAGGGGCACCCCACACGGAGGTGGCAGCCGACGCCGTGGAGTACCTGCGCGACATCGGCGACCGCTACGACCTGATCATCCTCGACCCGCCGGCATTCGCCAAGCACCACAAGGTGCTCGGTAACGCCATGCAGGGATACAAGCGGCTCAACGCCCGCGCGCTGTCGCAGATCCGCCCCGGAGGCATCCTCTTCACCTTCTCCTGCTCGCAGGCCGTGTCGAAGGATCTGTTCCGCACGACGGTCTTCTCGGCGGCGGCGATCGCCGGACGCAAGGTCCGCATCCTCCATCAGCTCACGCAGCCGGCCGACCATCCGATCAACATCTACCACCCCGAAGGAGAGTATCTCAAGGGACTGGTGCTCTATGTCGAATAAACCAAACACCGCAAAACCATGAAACGACTGCTGACCACCCTGCTGCTCGCCGCGGCGGCCTGTACCGTCTCGGCCCAGGGACGTATCGAGACCTTCACGATCCAAAGCGACATCCTCGGATGCGAGAAGAGCTGCTCGGTCTATCTGCCCGAGGGCTATGACAACTCGACGAACGACTATCCCGTGCTCTATCTGCTGCACGGCGCCAGCGGATACCACGGCGACTGGGCCGAGAAGGGCAATATGGCCCGCATCACCGACGAAGCGATCGCCGCAGGCATGGCCCTGCCGATGATCGTCGTGATGCCCGACGCCTCGGGTACGGGCCCCAACTACACGGGCGAACACATGGGCTATTTCAACGTCCCGGGCTGGGATTACGAACGCTTCTTTTTCGAGGAGTTCATGCCGGCCGTGGAGAAAAACTACCGCATCCGCGGCGACAAGCGCCACCGCGCCATCTCGGGACTCTCGATGGGCGGCGGCGGCACGGCCGTATACGCCCTGCGCCATCCGGAGCTCTTCTCGTCGGCCTGCCCGATGAGCGGACTGCTCGAATCATACGGAGATCCCGACGAAAACGACTTCCGCCGCTCGGTGGCCGCCAACTCGCCCGTGGAGATGGTCCGCGCCCTCACTCCGGAGCAGGCCGCCGCACAGCGCACCGTACGCTGGTGGGTCGATTGCGGAGACGACGACTTCCTGGTCATGGGCAACATCCGCTTCTTCGAGGCCATGCGCGAGAAGGGGATTCCCCTGCAGTACCGCATGCGCGACGGAGGCCACACCTGGCGTTACTGGCAGACGGTCCTCGACGACGTGCTCACCTTCGTATCGATCGGATTCGCCAAAGATGAGTAACCGGCAGCCTTTCTGCAACGAAAAGCGCCGCTCTTTTTACAAGAGCGGCGCTTTTTTCAGGCCTTCCGGGCAAGGCGTCAGTGCTTTTTCGGCGTATTGCCCTTTGCGCGCTGCATGGCCTCCTGCTGCCGCATGAGTTCCTCGTAGCGCTGCTGGAACTTCGACTTCTTGCCCTTGGACTTCTTCGCCGCGTTGGCCTGCATGATCGCCTGGATCTTCGAGTCGTCCACCATGCGGCGGATCACGAGCGTCTGGCCGATCGTCAGCAGGTTCGAGAGCAGGTAGTAGTAGCACAAACCGCTGGCGTAGCTGTTGAACCACAGCAGAAGCAGCACGGGCATCATGTAGACCATCATGAACTTCATGCCGGGAACCTGCTGCTGCGTCGAAGCCGTCTGCTGGTAGTTGTAATACGAGTAGAAGAACATCGAGGCCGCCATCAGCAGGGCAAAGAGGCTGATGTGATCCCCGTAGAAGGGAATCGAGAAGGGCAGGTTCAGGATGCTGTCGTACGACGAGAGGTCATCGGCCCACAGGAACGACTGACCGCGCAGCTCGATCGAGGCGGGGAAGAAGCGGAAGACGGCAATCAGGATCGGCATCTGGATCAGCAGCGGAATACATCCGCCCATGGGATTGATACCGGCCTTCTTGTAGAGCTCCATCGTGGCCTGCTGGCGCTTCATGGCATCCTCCTGCTTGGGGTACTTCTTCGCCAACTCATCGACCTGCGGCTTGATCAGGCGCATCTTGGCCATCGAGACATAGCTCTTGTAGGTCATGGGCGAAATAATCAGGCGGATCAGCACGGCAAGGATCAGGATGACGATACCGAAGCTCGGGATGTAGTTCCGCAGGAAATCGAAGACCGGAATGACGAACCAGCGGTTCACCCAGCCGAAAATACCCCAGCCGAGCGGGATCAGACGCTCCATGCGCAGATCGTCGTCTTCGGCAAGGCTCACCTTCTTGAGGATCGAATACTCGTTCGGGCCGAAATAGAAGGCGAAGTCATAACTCTGGGTCGAGGCGTCGTAGGGAACGGTCATCCGGGCCGTGAAATCCTTGACATAGCCCGAACCGGGATGCGCCGTCGTGAAACCGAGGTCGGCATAGGAAATATTGTGCTGCGGGGCGATGAAGACCGAGGAGAAGTAGTGCTGTCTGAAGGCCACCCAGTCGAGCGACGAGGTGATCTGCTTCGACTTCGACTCCTCGCTCATGCCCAACTCCTCGATGGACCGCTCCCCGGGGAAGCGGTAGGCCACCGTCGTGTACATGTTCTCGTTCTTGAAACCCTTTTCGTTCTGGTAGGAGGTGTTCGACCACTCGATGCCGATCTGTGTCTGGTTGGCCATCTCGCCCGCCATGTTCACCAGGCGGACGTCGAAATCCACGAGGTAGTCGCGTTCGGGAGCCGTCGTGTTGTGGATCGTATAACGGTACTCGAGGCTTGCATCTCCGGAAACGGGCAGGCGCATGACCACAATGCGGCTGCCATCGGCCGCCGTCTCGACGGGAGCCGTCTCGAAGACGTAGTCGAGTGTATTGACATCGATGTTGTTGAGCCCGTTTTTCACATAGAAGGTCAGACCGAAGCGGGCCGTGGCCGGGTCCATCATCTCGACGGGATGCCGCTCCTCACCACGGGGTGCATAACGGTTATAATCCTTGAGCGACGCACCGACGATCTGACCGCCGCGCGTCGAAAACCGGAGCGACAGAACGTCGTTCTCCACGGTGAACTCCTCGGCCACAGCCTCCCGGGCCGCTACGAGATCGGCTCCCATTGCGGCGACCTGCTGCTCACGGCGGGCCGCCACGGCAACCGAATCCGTCGGCGCGAATGCCACGGAGTCGGGATCCACGACGGGCTGTGCGGCGGCCAGCGAATCCTGATAGGACTGCCAGGCGGCCATCTCCTGCTGGTATTTCTCCTGTTCCTTCGTATTGAGGTAGGCGAAGCCCAAAAAGAGCACGGCGACTACGACAATACCTATGATCGATTTTTTATCCATCTATTCTGTGTTTCGTCTCTTTTCTATCTGCTGGATGACTATTTCCGGTCGGCACGGGCGAGCGCAGCCTTCACGAAGGCCACAAACAGCGGCGAGGGGCTCAAAACCGTACTCTTATACTCGGGATGGTACTGCGTACCGATGAACCACGGATGGTTCTCCAACTCGACGACCTCGACCAGGCCCGTATCGGGATTGACACCCACGGCCTTCATGCCGGCAGCCTCGAACTGCGCGAGGTAATCGTTATTGAATTCGTAACGGTGGCGGTGGCGCTCCGATATATTGAGCTTGCCATAGGCCGCCGCGGCCTTCGAGCCCTTGCGCAGCGTACACGGATAGGCGCCCAGACGCATCGTACCGCCCTTCGCGGTGATGCCCTTCTGCTCCTCCATCAGGTCGATGACCGGATGCGGCGTCTGCTCCATCTCGCTCGAATTGGCGTCGGCGATGCCCAGCACATTGCGAGCGAACTCGATCACGGCGCACTGCATGCCGAGGCAGATGCCGAGAAAGGGAATCTGCTCCTCACGGGCGAAACGAACCGCCTCGATCTTACCCTCGATACCGCGGTTGCCGAAGCCCGGGGCCACCAGGATACCGGCCATTTTGCCCAGTTGCGAGGCGACATTCTCCGCCGTGAGCTTCTCCGAATTGACGTAATGGAGCTTGACCTTGCAGTCGTTTACGGCTCCCGCATGCACGAACGATTCGCAGATCGACTTGTAGGCGTCGGGCAACTCGGTATATTTGCCCACCAGCGCAATGTCGATCTTGCGCGACGGATGCTTGATCCGGTCCACAAGCGCCACCCAGGCCGCCATGTCGGGCTCCCGGTCGGCCGGAAGGTCCAGCTTCGAGAGCACCACCTCATCCAGATGCTGTTCGTGCATCCGGATCGGTACCTCGTAGATCGTCGGAACGTCGATCGACTCCATCACGGCATTGGGATCCACGTTGCAGAAAAGCGCCACCTTGCGGCGCAGGCTCATCGGCAGCGGATGCTCCGTACGCAGCACCAGGATGTCGGGCTGCAGTCCGTTTTCGAGCAGCGCCTTGACCGAATGCTGCGTCGGCTTGGTCTTCAGCTCGCCCGAGGCCGACATGTAGGGGATCAGCGTCAGATGAACCAGCGCCGTGCTCCTGTAACCGAGCGAATAGCGAAGCTGGCGCACCGACTCGATGAACGGCAGCGACTCGATGTCGCCCACCGTACCGCCGATCTCGGTGATGATGATGTCGTATTTCTTCGTCTGCCCCAACAGCTGGATGCGGCGCTTGATCTCGTCGGTGATGTGCGGGATGACCTGCACGGTCTTGCCCAGATACTCGCCCTTGCGTTCCTTCTCGATGACGCTCTTGTAGATCTTGCCCGTCGTAACGTTGTTGGCCTTCGACGTGGGATGATTCGTAAAGCGCTCGTAGTGGCCCAGGTCGAGGTCCGTCTCCGCACCGTCCTCGGTAACATAGCACTCGCCGTGCTCGTAGGGATTGAGCGTTCCCGGATCAACATTGATATACGGATCGAGCTTCTGGATCGTTACCGAATAGCCGCGGGCCTGCAGCAGACGCGCCATGGAGGCCGAGATAATACCCTTTCCGAGCGACGATGCCACACCGCCCGTAACGAATATGTACTTGGGTTTCGAGAGTTTCATTTGCTTTATATATTGTTCTGTTTTCCGTTTGTTCAATCCTTGCGCATCAGGCCTTCTCCTGATCCGGCGCCAACTCCGCCTCGGCCTGCTGGCGGTCGATGAGCTTCACCTTCTCGATCGTTGCGGCCATCTCCTCGCGGGCCCGGTCGATCTTCGAACGGACCTCGGCCACGAGCGCCTCGGCGTTCTTCGACTTGGCGAAGAAACCGATATTATTCTCCAGCAGGGCGATCTCCTGCTCAAGCTGGCGCACCTTGTTGTAAAGCCGGTCGCGCTCCGTGCGCAGACGCCGGTCGCCCGAAGCCCGCAGCGTGGAGACCTTCTCCCGGAAGCGGTTCATCGAACGGTCGCGCTCCGATCCGCGCAGCGTCGCAAAGAGCGCATCGACGGCCGCCTTGTAACGCTTCTGAATCGCCTCCTTCTGCTTGATGGGCACGAAACCGATCTCGCCCCAGCGGCGCTGGAAATCCTTGATGACCTCGTAGCCTCCCGCACGCACGTCGGCCGCAGCCATCTCGTCGAGCAGGGCCAGCTTCCGCTGCAGATTCTCCTCATGCTCGGAATCCACGCCGGCAAAATGGCTGCTCTTACGCTCGAAGAAGCGGTCGCAGGCGGCGCGGAAACGTTTCCATACGGCATCCGAATGGCGGCGCGATACGGCTCCGATCTGCTTCCAGCGGGCCTGGAGCGCGATCAGCTCGTCGGTGGCCTTCTTCCACTCCTCGCTGTTCGAGAGCGCCTCGGCCGCCTCGCACAGCTCGGTCTTGAGCTGCAGGTTGTGTTCCATCTCGGCCTTCACGCCCGCATAGAACTGGCGCTTGGCCTCGAAGAAACGGTCGCAGGCGGCACGGAAACGTTCGTAGATACGGTTATTGTCCTTCTTCGGAGCGAATCCGATCGTCTTCCACGTCTTCTGGATCTCGAGCAGCTTCTCGCTCGCCCGGTTCCACTCCTTGCGCGTGGTGAAAGGCTGTGCGGCCAGCTCCTCGGTCGTCTCGCAAAGGCCCGTCTTGAGCTCCAGGTTGCGGACCTGCTCGGCCTTCAACGCCTCGAAGTACTCCTGGTGCTGCTTGTTGATCCGGCTCGAAGCCGCCTTGAAACGCTCCCAGAGCACCTCCTTGTATTCATTGGCCACGGGGCCCGTCTCACGCCACTCGTCGTGGAGCTTCTGCAGCTTGTGGAACGCCTCCACCACCGAAGGCTCCAGCACCAGCGCCTCGGCCTGCTCGCAGAGCGCGACCTTCGTCTCATAGTTCTTCTTCAGGTCGAGATCCCGGAGCTCCTTGTTGATCTTGATGAAATTATAGAAATTCTCGACATGCAGGTTATAGGTCTCCCACAGATCCTTGACCTGCGCCTGGGGAACGGGGCCCGTCTCCTTCCAGCGCTGCTGCAGTTCGCGGAACTTCGTGAAGGTATGGTTCAGCGTCTCGTCGGAATTGACCAGCTCCTTGAGCTCCTCGATAATCCCCAGCTTCGTGGCGAGGTTACGCTCCTTCTCGGCCTCGAGACCGGCGATGAACTCGTCGCGGCGGCGGCGATACTCCTTGAAAAGATCCTTGAGACGCACCTCGGCATCATCGACCGACGGGGTGAAATCCTCCTCGGCACCCCCCTCCTCGATGAAACGGCGGCGGGCGCTCTCCACCTCGGCACGCCGCAGACGGTAGAAGGCGATCTTCAGCGCCTCGACATCGCGGCGCAGCGACTGGATCGGCTGCTCCTCGAGCATGCGGGCAAAGAGTGCAAGCAGCTCCTCCTTGTTCCTGCCGGCGAACTTGTCCTCATCCGAGGGACCTTCAGCAGCCTGGTGTTCGGCAGCCTCCTCCTCATCGGTGGCGTCGCCCAGTTCCAAACCGGCGCTCTGTGCTGCCAAAGCCGCATCCTCTTCCGAGAAATCAACCTGCGCATCCTCCGGAACCTCCTCATCGGAATCGGAGACAACCGGTTCGGCAACTGCCCGGATACGGGCCCGGCGGGGACGGGCCGCAGGAGTCGCATCAACGACGGGAGCAGGGGTTTCCGTCTCGGCGGCAGTCGCAACGGCAGCCTCGGCGGAGGGTTCCGCCGTAACGGACGATTCGGGAGCTGCGGCACTCTCGGGAGCCGCGGGAACGACTTTCACATCTTCAGCAACGGGGCTGACATGCTCTTCGGAAGCAGAGAGGTTCGGTTTTTCAGTAGCCATTTCAGTAGTAATTTCGGGTCCGCCGCAAAGCGGAGGTACATAAATCTCGCAAATATACTTATTTTTCCCGGGACGCCGAAGGTTTTAGCGGGAATTTTCGTATCTTCGCAAAAAGATAATCCGGCCGTCGCCGCCCATGAGACCGCCGATCCGAAACCGAGACATGACCTATCGCATTCTGCTTGTGGACGACGAGGTGGACATCCTCGAGTTCATCCGTTACAACCTCGTCCGGGAAGGGTACGAGGTCTATACGGCCCAAGACGGCGCCGAGGCGCTCGAAACGGCCGCACAATGCCGTCCGCACCTGATCCTGCTGGACATGATGATGCCCCGCATGGACGGGATCGAAACCTGCCGCGCCATACGCCGCAACCCCGAACTGCGCCATACGATCATCGTCTTCCTCTCGGCCCTCGGAGAAGAAGAGCAGCAGCTGGCAGGATTCGACGTCGGCGCAGACGACTACCTGACCAAACCCATCAAGATGAAGCTGCTCATCAGCCGGCTCCAGGCAATCCTCAAACGGATCGACAACGCAACGGCGGAATCTCCGGCGGAAACGGGCGGCCAAAGCGGCATCACCGTGGACGGAGAACGCCATACGGTCCGCTGCAACGGGAAGGAAATATCGCTCCCCCGCAAGGAGTTCGCCCTGCTGGAACTGCTCGTGCAGTCGCCCGGGAAACTCATCTCCCGCGAAGAGATCTATGCCCGGATCTGGGGTACGGGCGTCGTCGTCGGAGACCGCACGATCGACGTCCACATCCGAAAACTGAGGCAGAAGATCGGCGAGCAGCGCATCGTTACGGTCAAGGGCGTCGGCTACAAATACGAACCGTAATCCCCGCACGGAGCAAAACTACCCCACACGACAAATTTCACGAAAAATTGGGCACGAATCATAACAATCCGTAATCATTTTTTTCTTTAAATTTGCATATTGTTTGAAATATACATATATTTAACTTATGATTCGTGAACTTATCGCGGTCGGAATCGGAGGGGCCGCAGGAAGCATCGCCCGATACGCCCTCTCCTATGGGCTGTTGAGCGGTTGTACGCTCTTCGGATTCCCCGCAGGAACGTTCGCTGTCAATGCCGCGGGATCGCTGCTGATCGGCGTGCTGCTCGAAGGGCTCTCCTCCTCGGCGACCGCCTGTTTGCTCGTCGTCGGATTCTGCGGAGGGTTCACGACCTTCTCGACCTTCTCGGCCGATGCCGTGAGGTTGCTGCGGGCCGGAGATTACGGACCGGCGGCAGCCTACATGATTTTGAGCGTTGCGGTATGCCTCGCCTTTACGGCCGCAGGAATGTGGATCGGAAGCCACCTGAAGGCATAACGGAGCACATGAGTCCCACCCGTCGGGAACAAGTCGCAGGACAGAAACGGAAAAATTAGGAAACTTAAAAATAGAGAAAATTATGGTTATTCTGGTATTGAACTGCGGATCGTCGTCGATCAAGTATCAGGTCATCGACATGGAGGCCGCATCGAGCAAACTGCTCGCAAAGGGAATCGTGGAACGCATCGGACTCGCCGAAGGCGATCTGGTACACAAACCCGT
Organism: Candidatus Alistipes stercoravium; assembly: GCA_019119615.1. Lineage (GTDB taxonomy): Bacteria > Bacteroidota > Bacteroidia > Bacteroidales > Rikenellaceae > Alistipes > Alistipes stercoravium. The sequence goes on from DWWQ01000035.1 coordinate 63,559, forward strand.
AGGCAAGGAGCCCTTCGAACTGCACCAGCCCATTCCCGACCATACGACGGGTATCCGGCTCGTGCTCGACGCACTGACCGACCCGAAGCACGGCGTGATCCGCTCGCTCGACGAGGTGAAGGCCGTCGGACACCGCGTGGCACACGGCGGCGAATTCTTCCCCACAAGCTGCATCGTTACCGAGGAGGTCAAGGAGAAGATCCGCTCGCTGTTCGAGATCGCACCGCTGCATAACCCTGCCAACCTCGAGGGCGTGCTCTCGATCGAAAAGGTCCTTCCGGGCGTGCCGCAGGTTACGGTCTTCGACACCTCGTTCCACCAGACCATCCCCGCCGTGAACTACCTCTACGCCCTGCCCTACGCCTACTACGAAAAGTACCGCGTGCGCAAATACGGATTCCACGGAACGAGCCACCGCTATGTGGCCCGCGTCGGCGCCCAACTGGCCGGTCTCGACTTCGAAAATTCGAAGATCATCACCTGCCACATCGGCAACGGCGCCTCGGTAACGGCCGTGCTCAACGGAAAGTCGTTCGACACCTCGATGGGATTCTCGCCCCTGGACGGTCTGGTCATGGGAACCCGCTGCGGGCAGGTCGATGCCAGCGCAATCACCTATATCGGTGAAAAGGAGGGCATGAGCTATGCCGAACTCAACAGCATGATGAACAAGAAGTCGGGCGTCCTCGGGCTGACCGACCTCTCGAGCGACATGCGCGACATCGACCGCGCCTACGACGAGGGCAACCCCCGCGCCATCATCGCCCGCGACATGCACTACCGCCGCATTCAGAAGTTCGTCGGCGAATATGCCGCCGAGATGGGCGGCGTCGATCTGATCGTCTTCACCGGCGGCGTCGGCGAAAACTCCTCCGACATGCGCGAATATGTATGCTCGGGACTGGAGTTCATGGGCGTGGAATTCGACAGGGAGGCCAACCGCGGCGCCCGCGGCGTGGACAAGATCCTCTCGAAGCCCTCGTCGCGCGTCAAGGTCGCCATGATCGCCACCGACGAGGAGCTGATGATTGCAACGGACACCTACAACCTGGTTAAATAAACACCTAAAACTCATACGATTATGATTCAACATCTCACGGAGATCGTCGAAGAGGCGAGAAAGAGAGGCAAGAAACGTCTGGCCGTGGCCTACGGACAGGATTCGCATACGCTGGAGGCCGTTTACGAGGCCTACAAGGAGGGATTGGTCGAGCCGACGCTCTACGGCGACAAGAAGATCATCGAACAGGTCTGCGCCGAAAGCGGCATCGATCAGAAGGCATTCAACATCGTAGATGAGCCCAACGACGTGAAGTGCGTGCAGCAGGCCGTAGCCGCGGTCGTCGCAGGAAACGCCGACGTGCTGATGAAGGGTCTCGTATCGACCGACAAGTACATGCGCGGCATCCTGAACAAGGAGGCAGGGCTCTTCCCCCCGAAGGGTGTGCTGAGCCACGTCTCGATCGTCGAGATGCCCTGCTACCACAAGCTGCTCGTCATCTCCGACGTGGCGGTCATCCCCCTGCCCGATTTCAAGCAGAAGACCGTACAGATCGGATACCTCGCACGCACGGCCAACCTGCTCGGCATCAAAACACCGAAAATCGCCTGCATCGCACCGTCGGAACAGCTGCTCCCGAACGTCATCTCCTCGACCGAAGGCGCACTGCTCGCCAAGATGGCCGACCGCGGCCAGCTCGGAGACGTCGTCGTGGACGGCCCGCTGTCGCTCGACGTGGCCCTCTACAAGGAGGTGGCCGAACATAAAAAGGTCAAGGGTTCGTCCGTGGCCGGAGATCCCGACTGCCTGCTCTTCCCGAATCTCGAATCGGCAAACGTCTTCTTCAAGTCGGTAACGCACCTCTGCGGCGGCGAACTGGCCGCCATGGTCATGGGTACGAAGGTTCCCTGCGTGCTCACCTCGCGCGGAGATACGAGCAAGACGAAACTCTATTCAATCGCACTGGCCTGTCTCGCGGCAAAATAGCGGAAGCGATTCGAACGGATACCAACCTGAACCGAGAACCTTATGAGCTACAAAGTATTAGCAATAAATCCCGGCTCCACGTCCACGAAGATCGCACTCTACGAAGACGAGCAGCCCCTGCTGGAGCTGACCCTCCGCCATACGACCGAAGAGATCGCCCGCTTCGCCAACATCATTGACCAGCTCGACTGGCGGCGGGGGCTGATTCTCCAGGCGCTCCGCGAAAAGGAGTTCGACATCAGACACCTCTCGGCCGTTATCGGCCGCGGAGGCCTGATACGCCCCATTCCCGCCGGAGTCTATGAGGTCAATTCGCGCATGCGTTACGACCTGCGCAACGCACAGATGAAGCACGCCTGCAACCTCGGAGGCCTGCTGGCGGCACAGATCGCCCACATGGCCAAGGTGAAGGCCTACATCGCCGACCCGCCGGTCGTGGACGAGATGGACGACGTCGCACGCATCACGGGAATGCCCATGTGCCCGCGCAAGTCGATCTTCCACGCCCTGAACCAGAAGGCCACGGCACGTCTGCACTGCGACCGCGCGGGGCTCGTTTACGAGAAGTCGAACCTCATCGTCGCCCACATGGGCGGCGGCATCTCGGTGGCAGCCCACAAGCAGGGACGCATCGTCGATGTGAACAATGCCCTCGACGGCGACGGTCCGTTTGCCCCCGACCGTGCGGGAAGCATCCCCTCGAGCGAACTGATCAAGGTCTGCTTCTCGGGACAGTACATCCGCGAAGAGTTGCTCAAGTACATCTCCAGCAAGGGCGGTCTGGTGGCCTACCTCGGGACCAACTCGGTCATCCAGGTCATGGAACGCATCGAACAGGGAGACCAACGGGCACAGAAGGTGCTGGAGTCCATGTGCTACAACATCGTCAAGCAGATCGGTGCCATGGCCACGGCCCTCTCGGGGCGTGTGGACGGCATACTCCTCACGGGCGGAATCGCCTACAACGAACCCGTTACGGAGTACATCCGCGAGCACTGCGCCTTCATCGCTCCCGTTACGGTCTATGCCGGGGAGAACGAGCTGGAGGCGCTGGTCGCCAACGCGCTGGTCGTCCTGCGCGGAAAGGTCGAACCGAAGGTGTACAAATGATTCCCCCTGCAGGGAGGATACGGACAAGAGAAGGCCGCCTGTTATCGGGCGGTCTCTTTTTTTACCAGCTCCACCGCCGTGCGGAAGGCTTCGAGGCGGAAGAGCACCGAAATGGCAAGATAGGTGGCGCCACCTGCGGCGATCTCGGCCGCAACGCGCAGCAGAGCATGCGTCGCCGGCAGGGCGGCCGCCGTGAACCGTACGGCGGCATACATGGCCACGGAGGCCAGCACGACGGGAAGCATCGTGCGCAGGAAGCGTCCGACGGTCAGTTGCGAGAAGCGCAGCGTCGCCCAGAAATTGACGGCCATCTCGCAGAAGGAGATCACCACGAGGCCCCACACCACGGCCATGATGCTCCGGGGGATCGTTACGGCGAATACGGCCGTCATGATGAGTTTCTTGACGACCTCCAGACGCACGATCAACGGGCCCCGGCTCTTGATCTTCAGCACATTGTAGGAGATCATGGAGATCGAATAGAAAAGGCCCGAAAGGCATACGACCTCGAAATAGGGCACCGTAGGCTGCCATTTCGGGGCCAGCAGCGCATCGAACAGGTCGCGGGCCGTGGCCGAGAGCCCCAGCAGCGCCGGGAACATCACATAGGCCATGATCATCATCACCTGGCGGTAGCCTTCGGCGAATTTCACGGGATCCTCCTTGATGCGGGCCAGCGCCGGAAACGTTACGCTCTGCACACTCTGCACGGCGGCTGTCGTAGGCATGTCCTTGATCTTCACGGCCTGCTCGAAGGCGCCGAGCGCCGAGGCGGTGTACAGCCTTCCGAAGAAGAACTGCGGGATCTTGCTGTAAATGGTCGAGATCAGGTCCGTCGCCATAAGGCTCATGCTGAAGGGGGCCATCTCGCGGAGGGGCGCCGCCGTGAAGCGCCCCGTCGGGCGCCAGTCGCTGTAGCGCCACAGCATCACGGCCCGCACGCCCATGGCCAGCAGCCGCTCGGCAACAAGGCTCCAGATGCCGCATCCGAGCGTGGCAAGCACCACGGCGATCAGGCCACTGGCAAAGGACGAAAGAAAATTGAACTTCGAAAGCAGTGCGAAGCGGAACTGCCGCGTAAAGATGGCGTTCTGCACCGAGCAGAGCGACGAAACGGGCAGCAGCAGCAGGAATACCGGAGCGATGCGCGCGATGTCGGGCATCGCGTAATAGCGGGCCGCAAAGGGAGCCAGTGCCGCAAGCAGCAGGTAAAGCAGCGTCGAGACGGCCATGTTGAAGACGAAGACCGCCTTGTAATCGCTGCCCGCAGGGTCCTTGCGGCGAATCAGGTTCTGCGAAAAGCCGCTGTCGGCAACGACCATCGCCACGGCCACGACGGCCGAGGGAATGGCGAAGTGTCCGAAAATCTGCGGATCGAGCCGGTTGAGGATCAGCAGGCGCACGACGGTCATCAGGAGCATCGAACCGATCTTCTCGGCCATGCTCCACGCCACGCCGCGGGCCACCTTGTCCTTGAGCTGCTCCTCCAATGTCGTCGGCTATTTGGTTTGGGCTTCGATCTCCGCATTGCGCTGCCGGATGCTGCGCACGTTCGCAAATTCGATATACGAGGCGCCGCCGTCGGGACCGAAACTGCCGCCCACGATAGCCAGCAGATCGTCATCGTTGAGTTTGCGGTACTGGTCCAGGAACTCCAGCGCGTCGATCAGGAAGTGGTACTTGTCGCTCAACTTCTGGTTGCGGAGAATCGGAACAACACCGTACGACAGGGCCAGGATACGCTGGGCATGGAGCTGGTAGCAGACGGCCATCACGGTCTTGCGGCCGCGGAAGGCCGCCAGGTAACGGCCCGTGCGGCCCGTCTTCGTATCGAGCACCACGAACTTTACGGGAAGGTTCGTCGAGGCGCGCACGGCCGAACGGGCAAGCTGCGCCGTGATCTCATGATTCACCGAAACCATGTCCATGTCGATCATCGGCTTGAAGTGCGTCTCGTCGCGCTCGATCTCACGGGCTATGCGCGACATCGTCTCCACGGCCTGCACCGGATAGTCGCCCATGGCCGTCTCGTCGCTCAACATCACGGCGTCCACACGCTCGTAGATGGCGCTGGCCACGTCGCTCACTTCGGCTCGTGTCGGGCGCGGCGACTTGACCATCGAATAGAGCATCTGCGTGGCGATGATCACCGGACGCTTGGCGCAGATACATTTCTCGACAATGCGCCGCTGCGTGTTGGGAATCGCCTCGGCGGGAAGCTCCACACCCAGGTCGCCGCGGGCCACCATGATGCCGTACGACGCCTCGATGATCTCGTCGATATGGTCCAGTCCCTCCTGGTTCTCGATCTTCGAGATGATCTTGATCGGGCTGTTATGCGCGTCCAGAATCTCCTGCACGGCCTGAATGTCGCGGGCCGAGCGGACGAAGGAGTGGGCGATGAAATCGACATCGTTGCGCACGGCCCACTCGATGAAGCGGCGGTCCTTCTCCGTAACCGACGGTAGCGCCACCGAAACTCCCGGGACATTGACGCTCTTGCGCGAGCGCATGGCCCCGCCCACCAGAAATTCGCATTCGAGCTCCTCGTCGTTCTTGCCCACGACACGGATCTCCAGCTCGCCGTCGGCGATGAGCATCCGCGCCCCGACGGGGATATCGCGGACAATGGTCGGGACATTCATGTAGACCACCTTGCGCGTTGTCAGGTCCGAGCCGTCCGAACCGCGTACCACGACCCGGTCGCCTTCGCGGAAATGGATACTGTTGCCGTATTCGTCGGCGATCGTCGTAACGCGGATCTCCGGACCCTTCGTATCGATCATGATCGGGATGGCCGGATTGACCCGGTGCACGGTCTCCACGATGCGCGTGGCACTCTCCTCGCTCACATGGGCCGAATTGATGCGCACGACATCCATGCCGGCATCGAACAACTGCTTCACAAACTCCTCCGTACAACGAAAATCGGACATCGTGGCCACGATCTTCGTCTTCTTCATTCTATACATACACGCTCGTTTTCTGATTGTTTTTGAACTACAGGATACTTCCGTCCCGAAATGCGGAACGGGATGCGGTCAGCGGACCTTCAGGTGCAGGGCCTCGACTCCCAGACGGTAGGAATCCAGTCCGAAGCCCATGATCGACCCGACGGCGACGGTCGCCAGCAGCGAAACGTGGCGGAACTCCTCACGCGCCAGGATCGACGAGATGTGCACCTCGACGACCGGAACCGACACCGAAGCCACGGCATCGCGCAGCGCAACTGACGTGTGCGTATAGCCGCCGGCATTGAGCACCACACCGTCGAAACGGCCTTCGGCCTGCTGCAGGGCGTCGATCAACGCCCCCTCGAGATTCGACTGGAAATAAGAGAATACATCCGCCGGGTAGGCCGCGCGGAGCCGCTCCATACAGGCGTCGAAGGTGTCCGTACCGTAGACCTCCGGATCGCGCCGTCCCTGAAAGTTGAGGTTCGGGCCGTTGAGAATCAAGATTTTCATATCCGCATCGTTTGCTTGGTGCGTTTCGGAAGCCCTGGGGCCGCCTTTTCGCCCGACAAAGATACTCAATTTCCGGGAATTTTCGATATCTTTGCCTTACCGCACCACAACTATGACCGAATTCGGATTCATCGACTCCATCGCACGGCGTTTCGCCTCGCTCCCCGCAAACGGCTTCGAGGGGATCGGCGACGACTGCGCCGTCCTGCCCCTCGGCGACGGAACGGCGCTGCTCTTCACGGCCGACCTGCTGACCGAAGGGGTGCATTTCCTGCGCGAGGCGGCCCCGGCGCGCGAGCTGGGACGCAAGGCGCTGGCCGTCAATCTGAGCGATGTGGCGGCCATGGGCGGGCGCCCCGCAGCCACGCTCCTTTCGCTGGCGCTGCCCGAAGGGGTGAGCGAGGCGTGGGCGCAGGAGTTCATGGAGGGGTATCACGAACTTTCCGAGCGGTACGGCGTCGCCCTGATCGGCGGCGACACGACGCGCTCATCGGCCGGCATCACCATCAACGTTACGGCCCTCGGCCGCGCCGACGAGGCACACGTCAAGCGGCGCAGCGATGCCCGTCCGGGCGACGTGATCTTCGTCGCAGGGGAACTGGGCGCCTCGGGAGCCGGGCTGCGCGACATTCTTGCCGGGCATTACGACACGCTGCCGGCCGCGCAGCACCGCAACCCTACGCCGCAGGTCGAGGAGGGACAGTGGCTGGGCGCACGCCGCGAGGTGCACGCCATGATGGACCTCTCGGACGGGCTGGCCTCGGACCTCCGCCACATTCTCGACCGTTCGAAGGTCGGCGCCCGGGTGGAGCTCACGCGGATTCCCGTAGCCGAAGGGGCCGACCTGCAAACGGCCGCCTGCGGAGGCGAGGATTACAAACTGTTGCTGACGGCAGACGGAACCCGGGCCGAAGCGCTTGCGGCGGCATATCGGGAGCGGTTCGGCAGGCCGCTTTATCCCGTGGGACGGATCACAGCCGCAACGGGACTTGTCTGGCTTCGCAACGGAGCGCCCGAAACGCTCGACTGGCACGGATTCGAACACTTCTGACCACAAAAGCCTTTCACCTCCCATGAAACCCAAACAACTCTTGCGGGCAGGGCTCCTGGCTCTTCTTACGACAGGACTTACAGGATGCGGCTCCTCCTCGGAGGAATATGCCCAACCCGAATTCAAAACGAAACGAACCGCCACCTTCGAACCGATCACGGGAGAGCTCCCCATTGCGCTGGTCCGGGACATGGATGTATACGGGCCCTATCTGGTTGTCGTGGGATACCTCGACAATCAGATGGTCCACATCTACGACAAACGGAACGGCGAGCTGCGCGGCTCAGCGGTCCGGCTGGGACGTGCCGCCAATGAGATCCTCCATACGGACTGCGTTACGCTGGATCCACAGACCGGAACTCTTCGCGTCTATGACTTCCAGAGCCGGAAAAGGCTCTCGATGCAGATCGACTCCCTGCTGGCACAGGGGCCCGCCGTCATCGAATCGCAGCCCTACGAACTCGCCGGAGCGGCCGGACGTGCCGCAATACCGCTGCACGGGAAGGAGCTGGTCATCAACAACAAGGCTCCGCAGTATGCGGGAACGGAGGTGATCAACCGCTTTGTCCTCTATGACGATCAGGGACGGCAGCTTGCCACGGCGGACAACTTCCCGATCGAAGATGCCGACCTCAGGTTCAAGGTCTACAACGAGGCCTACTACACCGTCTCGCCCGACAGGAGCCGGTTTGCCATCGCCACGATCTTTGGCGCCCTGCTCGAAACCTACTCCGTGAAAAACGGAATCGAACAGATCGCCGTAGGCCGGTTCGCACGCCCGGATCTCGACAGCAGGAAGGAGATCGTGGGATTTTCCGACCTCTACGCCACCGACCGGAAGATCTACACGGCCTATGACGGGGTACACAACCTCCAGAAACTGATCGACAGCGGAGAGCGTCCGCTGCAGTACCACAAGATCTGCATATTCGACTGGAAGGGGCGTCCGCTGGAGCAGATCACGACCGACCGCAACATCTGCAAAATGTGCATCGACGAGGGCCGGATCCTCTATGCCGCCATCTTCGACGAACTCAACCGCTTCTATTTGGCAAAGATCGACCTCGGAGAGGAGTCCTGAAAAAGGCAGGCTACGAGACAGAACGGCGGACCGGAAATTCCGGTCCGCCGTTCTGTCTGACAAGGTACACTACCCTACTCCTCGACGATATAGACATGTTCGTCGCGTCGCTGCATGTGGTAATGCTCGCGGGCATACTCCTCCAGGTAGTCGTCATAACGCAGCTGCTCGAGCAGCATACTGTCGCGCCCGATCTGTTCGCGATAGAGCAGCTCCTCGCGCGTCAGCCGGTTGATCTGCCCCTTGATCTTCACGGCATGCAGGGCATTGCGCGCCACCACGAAAAGCGTGAAGACGACGATGACTGCCGTAACGGCAATCCAGGACCGACGACCCAGGTGTATATGCATCGAAGTAAGGGGATTAGGGAATATGCATGTACTTGTGCGTCTGGATGGAGATGTTCCACTGCGGGTGGGCCTTGACGTACTCCACGATCAGCGGCATTACCTGCTCCGAAACGCTCCACTCGGGCTGCAGGTAGAGGCGGCAGCGGCGTCCGACACGCGCGGCATGCTCCTCGGCCCAGACGAAGTCGGCCTCCGACTCGACAATCACCTTCAGCTCGTCGGCTCGTCCGTAGGCCTCCTCCAGAGGCGGCTGCTTGCGCTTCGGCGAGAGGCACACCCAGTCGAAGACCCCGCTGAAGGGATGCGATCCCGACGTTTCGAGGAAGATTTCGAGGCCCCGCGCCCGCAACGTCCGCGTAAGGATATCGAGCGGATAGATCAGCGGCTCGCCGCCCGTGATGACGATCGACTGCGCCGCACAGGCCACGGCCCGCGCAATAACGGTCTCCACATCGGTCGGCGGATAGAGCTTCGGATTCCAGGTATACTTGGCGTCGCACCAGCTGCAACCTACGTCGCAACCGCCCAGGCGGATGAAATAGGCCGCCTTGCCCGTGTGGTAACCCTCGCCCTGGATCGTATAGAAATCCTCGACCAGAGGCAGCAGACGCCCCCCGTCGAGCAGCGTTATGTCGGCCGTCAATGCCATCGCTACTCCGTTACGACGTAGATATCCTTCAGGCTGCGGCCCAGCTGGTCGTAATCGAGGCCGTAGCCCACGATGAACTCGTTGCCGATCTCCATGGCCCGGTACTTGATCGGAATCTGCTTGCGGTAGGAGGCCGGCTTGAAGAAGAGCGTGCAGACCTCGACACTCGCCGGATGACGGCCCTGAAGATCGTTCATCATGTGCTCGATGGACTCTCCCGTATCCACGATGTCCTCGACGACGATCACATGACGGCCCTCGATCGAACCGTTCAGGCCGATCAGGCTCCGGACCTCTCCCGTAGAGGTGGTTCCCTCGTAGGAGGCCAGTTTCACGAACGAGAGTTCGTTGTTGAAATCGATCTTCTTGATCAGGTCGCTCATGAACATGAACGATCCGTTCAACACGCCGACAAACAGCGGCGTCGGCTTGTCGGCGTAATCCGCGTTGATACGCTTTGCGACGGCAGCCACCGCTTCATCGATTTTCTCGGCAGGAATCATGATTTTGAACTTCCTGTCATGAAGTTTTATGATATCCTTCATCGTGATTCGGGATTTGTGATTATTTTTGCAAAAGTAACGATTCTCGGGCAACTATACCAACGTTTCAGACAAAATAATCGTAAAAAGATGAAAAACCTCCTACTCATCCTGGCGCTCGCCGCAAGCCTGATCGGCTGCGCGACACCGCCCCCCGCACCCCCGCAGCACACGACGCTCTTCCGACCCGGAGAATACGGATCGAAATACTACCGCATCCCGGCACTCGTAACGACCACGCAAGGGACCTTGCTCGCCGTGGCCGACCGGAGAATCGAATCGCAGGGCGACCTGCCGAACGCC
>DWWQ01000036.1 GCA_019119615.1 Candidatus Alistipes stercoravium
AAACAGCAGAGCAGATTGACCGCCCCGTTGTTGTGGCAGTTGTAGACCGTCTGCATGTAGGTATTCAATCCGTCGACGTAGGCGTAGTCGACCGTCTCCAGCGGAAGATCCTCCTTGCCGTACACTTGCCGGATATATTCGGTCATGTAGCGCAGCAGGCGGTGGTACTTGTTGGCCGTGAGCTGTGTGATGCGGGTGCCGACCTCCTGCTGCCGTTTCTCGCAGTATTTGCCGAACTCCGCCAGCAGCATCCGGCTCGAAGTGGCGGAGCCCAGCAGTTGTTTGACGGCAAAGCAGGTCGGCTTCCTGTTCTCCTGGATCAGGCGGTCATAGGCGGCAAGGATAGAGGCCCGGTAGCTGGCGACGATGCGGTTGATCTGCTGGTCGACCTCATCCTTGTAGAGTGAGCGTTCGAGGCGCTGGTTCCAGCGCTCCGGCTCGATCTGGCATTGTGTATAGACTTCGGTCGACTGACCGGTCGTAGTGATACGGGCATAGATCGGGGCCTTGCCCTTTTTCGTGACTTTGGTCTTCTTGCAGAAGAAGACAACGCTGAAGGTGGTGCGTGGCAACATGGCTGCTTGGTTTTTGGATAAATTAAACGTCTTCAGCACTGGAATGTTGCAGAGTAAAATAATGCAAATCAGCGAAATAGAGCTAAATCGTGACCTGTTTTCGGTCCGAGCAAAAAAGGTCACGATTAAGGCGTGAAATACTTGCTGCCTTTTGCGTCAACAAGAGTGGGAGAATATAAGAAAAAGCCTTGCATATCGCTGATATACAAGGCTTTTTGCTTTCTATCGAGGTTTCTTTCTGGCCCCCTCTGGAGCGGAAAACGGGACTCGGACCCGCGACCTCAACCTTGGCAAGGTTGCGCTCTACCAACTGAGCTATTTCCGCAAGTGGCGTTTCGTAATTGCGAGTGCAAAGGTAGGCAAAAAATCCGAATCTCCAAATTTTACCCCGAAAAAATCCTGAAAAAGCCCGAATCATCCGTCTGAATCCCGTACACCATCCCTCCCGAAGCCGTTACGGTTTGTCCCCAACTCCGTGAAATGCAGTTTCGAAGGCTCCGCAACAGAGGAAATGCGGCGGCGACGGGAATTTTTTGTTCGGAATCTCTTGCCGATATATTATCTTTGTCCTCATGAAAAATGCGATTGAGCTTTTTGCCGCATTGGGCAATCGTCTGGAGCGTTTCGGCAACGACGCTGCGACACGCGAGGTCATTCTCCGGGCGTCGGATGAGAATCCGTGGTTCTCGCCCGAAGAGATTCGCCGGGCCGTGGAGTCGCTGGTCCGGGAGATGCTGCAATGCGACAAGTTACGGATGTGGCTGGCGGCCTACCCTGCGCTTCCCGTTGCATACCCTGCCGAGGTTCTGGTTATTATGGCCGGGAATATTCCCCTGGTGGGATTCTTCGATCTGCTGTGTGTCGTGGCGAGCGGCCACCGCTGCCGGATCAAACCTTCGGCCAAGGATCGTGTGCTCATGGAATATGTCGTGCAGACGCTTCGTGAGCTCGATCCCGAAGTTCCCGTTGCGATAAGCGACGGGACGGAACGGGCCGCGGATGCCGTGATCGCCACCGGAAGCGACAATGCCAACCGCTATTTCCGCGCGCATTATGCCGGTATTCCTACCTTGCTGCGCGGCCACCGGCAGTCCGTGGCCGTATTGTCGGGAATGGAATCCGAGGAGCAGTTGAAGGGCCTTGCCGACGATATCTGGGCCTACTCGGGCCTGGGGTGCCGCAATGTCTCGATGCTTTTCCTGCCCGAGGGATATCATCCTGCCCTTACGATGCCGTCCGTTCATCCGAAATACCGCAACAATTACCTCCAGACGCGGGCGCTGCTGACGATGCAGGGACATCCGTTCCTCGATCTCGGGGCGGCCGTAGCCGTCGAGCAGCGGGAATTCCCGATGGCCTTGAGCGAACTCTCCTACTCCCGTTACCGGACGATCGATGAGGTCGCAGCATGGCTTGCCGTGCATGACGCCGAACTGCAGTGCGTCGTTACGGAGTGTCTCGAGCATCCGCGCCGCGTGGCTTTCGGACAGGCGCAGTCGCCCCGGCTGACGGACTATCCCGACGCCCGGGACGTGATGGCCTGGCTTTCGGAAATCACACCCCGACACGAATCCGCCAACATTTAATAACCCGAACCATGAAACGATTGCTTATTCTGGCCGCTCTTTGCGTAACAGGTTGCTCCCGGCAACCGGAACCTGTATCCGACAACCTGCCGGATTTCCTCCATGCCACCTATTCGGTGGAGAGCCTCTTGAGCGAGGCGGAACTGTCGAACCCGGGCTACGACGCCTTCGATTTCATCTACCTGATGGCTACGCCCGCCGAATGGCCGGAGATCGACTTCGACCTGCCGCGGGATGAAATCGTGGCTTTGGCCGATGCTTTCGACTATACCCGTGCCGGGGGCCACATGCCGCTTGTCCCGGAGATGGTCCGCAAGGCCCACGATGCCGGAGCGAAGATCCTGCTCTGCTTCGGCGGTCAGAAGGAGTTCCTGCCTTTCCTCGAGAAGCCCGAGCGGCTGCGGAACTTCGAAGCCTATATGGTGCGCCTGGTTGCTGACAACGACTTCGACGGCCTGGATATCGACTGGGAGATCACCCTCGACAAGGAGTTGCACGCCGGGATGATGAACCGCCTGCGTGCGAGCCTCGATTCGCTTGCCGATGAGCGTAACAGGACCTATTACCTGACAACGGCCTTAAGCATCGACCATGTCTATGACCGGCCGCTGGCCGACAGTCTGAGCCGGGCGGTCGATTGGATCAACGTCATGTCCTACGACATGTGCGACGGCATCTGGGGCAGCACCCCTTCGCACAACACCTCGATGGCGAAGCTGCGCGAGAAACTGGCCCACTGGGCCCCCTTCGACAAGCGGCAGTTGTGCCTGGGGCTGGCCAACTACGGCTTCTACTACAAGGGGCTGAAGCCCGGCGAGAAGGCCGACGGACCGTTGAGCCGCTACGGTTCCTACATTACCTATCGGGAATTCCTGCCCCGCGTGGAGACGGGCGGCTGGACCGAGGAGTATGATCCCGAGGCGGAGGTCTCCTACTACTTCTCGCCCGATCGCGAAGAGTTCGTAACGATCGAGAATCCCGTGTCGATGCGCCGCAAGATCGAGTGGATCACGGCCAACGGCTTCCGCGGCGCCTTCTGGTGGGAGTTCCACCACGACTATGTGGCTCCCACGGCCGAGCAGCCCGCCGGCCGCCACCATCTGATCGACGTCGTTACGGCCTATCTGAAGGAGCATGCCGCCGACGCCCCGAAAACCGAAAAAGATGAATAACCGTTAAAAAATATCCTGCTGCAATGTCAATGGTATTCCGATTCCGGATGTTGAGCGACGAGAACGACCATTTCGTACGCGATTACGAGGTGATGTACGACACGACGCTGCTCGAATTTCACAACTTCATTCTCGATTCACTGGAGTATGAGCCCTGCATGGCCTCGTTTTTCACGGCCGACGACCGCTGGGAGAAACAGCGGGAGTTCACCCTGATGGACATGGGCGACGGTGCGGGCGCGAGCCCCGAGACGATGGAGAGCATCCGTCTGGGGCAGATTATCCACAACCTGCGCGACCGGCTGATCTACCTCTTCGACCTGTTCGGCGACCGGGCCTACTACCTTGAACTGACGGGGGCTTACGAAGCCGACCCGCAGGCCTCCTATCCGCGGGAGATCTATGCCGTGGCCGAGGCTCCGGACCAGTACGACCCCACGAAGAACCGCGACGAGGAGGATGAAGGTTCGGCCTTCGAGGAGATGATGGGCGACTTCAGCGATTTCGAAGGCGACGACAACTACGACGATGAGTATTAAACGGTTGCTGGTAATCGTAGGTCCCACCGGATCGGGCAAGACGGACTTGAGTCTGCGTGTTGCGCGGCGTTACAGTGCGCCGATCCTTTCGACCGACTCGCGGCAGTTCTACCGCGGGATGGCCATCGGCACGGCACAGCCTACGGTTGAAGAACAGCAATCCATTGAACATCACTTTATCGCCTCACATGATATCACGGATAGCTTGAGCTGCGGGGTCTATGAGCAGGAGGCACTGGCCTGCCTTGAAAGGCTCTTTGCCACGCATGACGATGTGGTGGCCGTTGGCGGTTCGGGGCTCTACATCCAGGCCTTGTGCGAGGGGATGGACGACCTGCCGCAGGCTGACGAGGCGCTGCGCACCCGCCTGATGGAGCGGCTGCGCGACGAGGGGCTTGAACCTCTTGCCGCGGAGCTTCGGGAACTCGATCCGGTCTACTGCGCGACGGCCGACCTGTACAATCCGGCGCGGGTGGTCCGCGCCCTCGAAGTGTGCCTGCAAACGGGACGCCCCTTCTCGGAGCAGCGCCTGGGCATCCGCCGCGAACGCCCCTTCCGGATGTTGAAGATCGGGGTGGAACTGCCCCGCGAGGTGCTTTACGAGCGGATCAACCGCCGCGTCGATCGGATGCTCGAGGAGGGGCTGGTGGAGGAAGCCCGCCGGCTCTACCCGCACCGGGCGCTGAATGCTCTGCAGACGGTCGGCTACCGCGAACTGTTCGACTGGTTCGACGGCCGCACGACCTATGAGGAGGCCGTCGAGCTCATCAAGCGCAACACGCGCCGCTATGCCAAGCGGCAGATGACCTGGTTCCGGCGCGATGCGGAGATCCGTTGGTTCGCGCCCGATGACGACAAGGCGATCTTCGCCTGCATCGACCGCTTCCGGGCTGCCGGGGAGTGATTTTCCGGCGAGGGGCATGCATTTTTGGCGGTTCGCAAATTATTTCGTACTTTTGCCGGCGTCTTCCCGCCGGGAAGTCCGGGCTCGGATGGTGGAATAGGTAGACACGCCGGACTTAAAATCCTGTGGCCAGCAATGGCCGTGCGGGTTCGATTCCCGCTCCGAGTACCTAAAAAAGCCGTTGCCGGATCCCCTCCGGCAGCGGCTTTCGATTTTCGGAAGGCGGGGGCTCCGCGAATGCCCGGCGCGGCGGATCGGGTCTGCAGACCCTGCATCCGACCCCGGCATTCTGCATGCCCGGAAATGCATCCGGGCGGACAACATTGCGGATAAATGCGTATTTTTGCGCCGTCTTACGGAAAAACTTACAGCGATGGCAGATTCGATGCACAAGATCAACAAGGTCGAGGTCCGCAACCTCCAGATGGAGGATTACGGGCAGCTGGCCCAATCCTTTACACGCGTCTATGCGGACCGGGATGTCTTTTGGACCCGCGAACAGATACACAAGCTCGTCGAGATCTTTCCCGAGGGGCAGATCGTAACGGTCGTGGACAACAAGATCGTGGGCTGCGCCCTTTCGATCATCGTCGATTACGACATGGTCAAGGGCGACCACACCTACGCCAAGGTTACGGGCAACGAGACGTTCGACACCCACAATCCGAAGGGCAACATCCTCTACGGCATCGAGGTCTTCATCCATCCCGAATACCGGGGGCTGCGTCTGGCCCGACGCATGTACGACTACCGCAAGGAGCTGTGCGAGAAACTCAACCTGAAGGCGATCATGTTCGGCGGCCGCATTCCGAACTACCACAAGTACGCCGACCGGATGCGTCCGAAGGAGTACATCGAGCGGGTCCGTTCGCGCGAGATCTACGACCCGGTGCTGACCTTCCAGCTCTCGAACGACTTCCATGTGCGGCGCGTCATGCCCAACTACCTGCCCAACGACGAGGAGTCGTGCCACTGCGCGACGCTCCTGCAGTGGGACAACATCTACTACCAGCCGCCTACGCAGGAGTTCGTCGATAAGAAGACCACCGTGCGTGTCGGACTGGTGCAGTGGCAGATGCGTACCTACAAGACCCTCGACGATGTCTTCGAGCAGGTCGAGTTCTTCGTCGATGCCGTGTCGGACTACAAGAGCGACTTCGTGCTTTTCCCCGAGTACTTCAACGCACCGCTCATGGCCAAGTTCAACAACCTGGGCGAGGCGCAGTCGATCCGCGGCCTGGCCCAGTACACGGAGGAGATCCGCGACCGCTTCATCGAGCTGGCCATCAGCTACAACATCAACATCATCACGGGCAGCATGCCCTACATCAAGGCCGACGGCGCCCTCTACAACGTGGGTTTCCTCTGCCGGCGCGACGGTTCGTGCGACATGTACGAGAAGGTGCACGTTACGCCCGACGAGGTGAAGAGCTGGGGTTTGAGCGGCGGCCGCATGGTGCAGACCTTCGATACGGACTGTGCGCGCATCGGCGTGCTGATCTGCTACGACGTGGAGTTTCCCGAACTGTCGCGCATCATGGCCGACCAGGGCATGCAGATCCTCTTCGTGCCCTTTCTCACCGACACGCAGAACGGCTATTCGCGCGTGAGGGTCTGCGCGCAGGCCCGCGCCATCGAAAACGAGTGTTTCGTGGCGATCGCCGGCAGCGTCGGCAACCTTCCGCGCGTGCACAACATGGATATCCAGTACGCCCAGTCGGCCGTCTTCACACCGTGCGACTTCGCTTTCCCGACGGACGGCAAACGCGCCGAGGCGACGCCCAATACGGAGATGATCCTTATCTCGGACGTCGATCTGGACCTGCTGAACGAACTGCACACCTACGGCAGCGTGCGCAACCTGCGCGACCGGCGGCACGATCTCTACGAACTGAAACTCAAGAAATAGCCCGGTCTTCGCGGCGAGAAAAAACCCTCCCGAATTTCGGGAGGGTTTTTCACACACACAAACATTAACAATACAAACAATGCAATGGCGAAATACCAGATCTTGTTTCTGATGCAAAGGTCGGATAAAAAAAATCGGCGCACAATCGCAAGAAATAGGTATTTCGCACCGTTTCCTTTGACGGAAAGGGGATTTTTCGCCGGCGGAGGCCGCATTTGATTTTGAAATTCAAAATAATGCACTATCTTTGCATGCGAATTCCAGAGGATCGGACGACCGTCCGGATCCAAAATCACAAACGACCTAATTGTTATATATGCAGGATTTGAATGCGCTGAAG
>DWWQ01000037.1 GCA_019119615.1 Candidatus Alistipes stercoravium
TGGCGCACAATGCCGGGGCGACGGGCGTACTGGTGCTCTCGGGAGAGACGACGCTCTCCACGGCGGAGACCGCCGCACGGCAGCCCCACCTGATCGCCGAACATATCGGCGTGCTGGGACGGCTGATCCGCGAAGCTCACGGAGCGTAAGACGCCATAACCGCTGCCTATACGGCCATAAGAAATACCGAATTGCGGGGAGCGTTTTATTCCGGGAGATGCACTATCTTTGCCCCGAAGCGAACAAAACACCGCAAGCATGGATACGAATCTGCTCATACCGCTGCTGCTGACGCTCGGTGCCGGCCTGGCCACGGGCATCGGCAGCGCGATCGCCTTCTTCGCGCGCCGCACCAACAAACGCCTGCTCTCCTTCTCGCTCGGCCTCTCGGGCGGCGTGATGGTCTACGTCTCGTTCGTCGAGCTGTTCCACGAGGCGAACGTTGCGCTGACGGGCGCATGGGGCCCCCGGGCCGGCGCGGCCGTTACCGTCCTGAGTTTCTTTGTCGGAATCCTCTTCATCGGCATCATCGACCGGCTCGTCCCCTCGGTCGAAAACCCGCATGAAGCCCACCGCATCGAGGAGATGGAGCAACAGCCCCGCAATCCGAAACTCATGCGCATGGGCCTGCTGACGGCACTGGCCATCGCCATCCACAACTTCCCCGAAGGCATCGCCACCTTCACCTCGGCCGTGGACAACCCGACGCTCGGTATCGCCATCGCCGCGGCCATCGCCATCCACAATATCCCCGAGGGCATCGCCGTATCGGTGCCGGTCTACTACGCCACGGGCGACCGCCGGAAGGCCTTCCGCCTCTCGCTGCTCTCGGGACTTGCCGAACCGGTCGGCGCCCTCATGGCCTGGCTCGTTCTGATGCCCTTCATGTCGGCGACGCTCATGGGATGCATCCTGGCCGGCGTGGCCGGCATCATGGTCTTCATCTCGATCGACGAGCTGCTGCCCGCGGCCCGCGAATACGGCGAGGCCCACACGGCGATCTACGGCGTCGTCGCCGGCATGGCCGTGATGGCCGGCAGCCTGCTGCTGCTCAACTGACCGTACATTATATAAAGAAACGATACCCTTATGGAAATCCTGCTGCTCCTCGTCGGTCTCGGGCTCATCCTCGCCGGCGCGAACTTCCTGACCGACGGATCGGCCGCCCTGGCCAAACGCTTCCGCGTGCCGGAGTTCATCATCGGACTGACGATCGTAGCCATAGGAACCTCGACACCCGAGCTGGTCGTATCGGTACTTTCCGCCATCGGCGGACAAAGCGACGTGGCGATAGGCAATGTCGTGGGATCCAACATCTTCAACGTATTCGCCATACTCGGCGTATGCGCCCTGATACGTCCGATGGCCCTGACAGCGGACAATATCCGGCGCGATATTCCGTTTGGTATGATAGCTTCCCTGCTGCTCGTGGCGCTCGTCTCGGACTCGTTCTTTGCGAGCGGGGCCACCGACCGCATCGGACGCATCGACGGCATCGTCATGCTGCTGCTCTATGTGCTGCTGGTCGGCTACACGATCCGCATCACGGGACGCACGGAGGCTTCGACGGCCGACACCGGTAGGGCAGCCCCACGGATGCATGGAGCGCTCATCGCCCTCTCGATCCTCGGAGGGCTCGCCGGACTGATCTTCGGCGGCGAACTGTTCCTTGACAATGCGACGGCACTGGCCCGACGGCTGGGCGTCAGCGAATCGGTCATCGCCCTCACGCTCGTGGCCGGAGGCACGTCGCTGCCCGAACTGGCCTCATCGGTCGTATCGCTGCTGAAGGGCAAGGCGGAGATGGCTCTGGGAAACGTCATCGGCTCGAACATCGCCAATATCCTGCTGATTCTGGGCATGAGCGCCACGATCCGGCCGCTGACCCCGGGAGGCATCACCCTCTTCGACTTCGGCATGGTGCTCCTCAGCGCGCTGCTGCTCTTCATCGCGGCCTTCACCTTCCGGCGCAAGGCCATCGACCGCTGGGAAGGTGTGCTCTTCCTCCTGATTTATATCGGCTACATCTGGCAGACGGTCAGGTAGCGGTCCAGCAACCGCGGGAGGGCATACTCTCCGACCGTGGCGGCGGGCACGGCCAACCGCGCGGCCTGCGGTGTAAGAACCGGCGTTTCGATGCGGTAGACCGTCGCATGGATCGTCTGATGGGAGAGCTGGTGCTTCGGAAGGGGGATCGTGCGCAGCCGCCGCCACGCCGTACCGCCCAGCAGCTCCCCGAACCGCGGCATCGCGAGCAAAGCCTCGAAATCCGCCTTCGCGGGTGTCTCCAACAGCGGAAATTCGTAGAGTCCCTGCCAGATGTCGCGCCCTTCGCGGCGGCAGAGCAGGGTCCGGTCTTTCGAAGTAATGTGCAGGTAGTGGAACCAGCGGTCGCGTACGGCCGTACGCCCCTGTTTCACGGGCCGCATGGTTACGGTTCCCGCCTCGCGGGAGCGGCACCGGTCCCGAAGCGGGCACTCCCCGCAGGCGGGTGATGCGGGCGTGCAGACCAGAGCGCCGAAATCCATGATCGCCTGATTGTAGCGTCCGGGAGCGTGCTCGTCGAGCAACTGCCGGGCCAACTCCGCAAAGAGCCGCCGGCCGGCCGTGGTGTCGATCGGATCCGCCAGGTCGTAAAGGCGCGACAATACGCGGTAGACGTTGCCATCGACCACGGCGCAGGGCAGGTCGTAGGCCGCCGAGCAGATCGCCGCCGCCGTATAGTCGCCTACGCCCCGCAACGAGCGCACCTCGTCGAACGTCCGGGGAAATTCGCCGCCGAAACGGGCGACGACCTCCCGCGCGGCGGCCAGCAGGTTGCGGGCCCGGTTGTAGTAGCCCAGCCCCTGCCAGAGCTTGAGCACCTCGTCTTCCGAGGCGACGGCCAGCGAGGCAACATCGGGAAAACGCTCCGTAAAGCGGAGGTAGTAACCGAGCCCCTGCGCCACGCGCGTCTGCTGGAGGATCACCTCCGACAGCCAAATGCGGTAGGGATCCCGCGTACGGCGCCACGGAAGATCACGGCCCCGGAGGTCGTACCAGTCAAGGAGTATGTCGGCAACGGCGTCGGTCATCGGAGGACAAAAATACAATTTCGGAACCATTTTTGAAGAGGTTCCCCAACAATTTTAACGATTCGATCACTATGGAGAAGGAGAAAAGACACACATTGGTCGATAACGCCGCTCTTCGGCGTTACGAAATGGACCTGGGCGGGGAGAAGGCGGTCGTCGAATACGTCATAGGTCCGGGTTACCGGATCCTCACCCACACGGAAGTCCCCCCGAAATTCGAGGGACAGGGTATCGGGCGTGAACTGGTTGCAGGTGTTCTGAAGGACATGAAGAGCAAAAATCTGCAGGTGATTCCCCAGTGCAGCTTCATCGCCCGCTATATCGACCGTCATCCCGAATGGGAGCGGATCGTCGTCAGGGAGGTCGTGCACCGGTAAACCCGCACCGCTCTGCCATCGTTCCCACCACCCTGCCCCGCCGCTCTCCGGATCGGCGGGGCCGTTCTTTTTCACGGAAGGAGCCCAACAGAGCCGATCTGCCGCGGCAATGAAAAAAAGTCCGATAACTGTATTTCAAGTTATCGGATTTTCGCAGTTCAGAGCCCGGAATCAGTCTCTTGTCAAGGGAATATCCTGCCTGTCAGACGGTTCATCCGTTTGATAAAGCTTATTGACCTTTGCGCCGTAGCCCTTTACCGTTACGGTATAACGGGTCCATAATCCGAACAGAATCCGGTTGCGCCTGGTTTCATACTGCGGATTGATAATCATGTCATAATCCGATCCTTCCAGCGCCTTTGCCATGGCCATGGAACGAATACGCTTGCCGCGCAGACCAAAAATGGACTTGCTGTTGTTGGTGCTCAACACTTCGGCATATTCGCGTCCGCCGCTCACCTTTACGCCGAACAGATATCCGACATGGACCGTACCCTCAATCTTGTCGGAGGTATTGAAATCAAGATCGGCCCGAATCTCATTGGGGTGCACTTCCGTATAGGCAAACGGTGCGGAAGCACTTGTCCGGCTCAACGTCGAGCAGCTTGATAATGAAAACAGGGAAATAACGGCAATTGCGCCACTGAAAACAATACGTTTCATACTTTTTTATTTAAGGTTTTCCATTTATTATCGGTCCGTTCAAATTTCGGAGATTCGGGACCCGGACAATAA
>DWWQ01000038.1 GCA_019119615.1 Candidatus Alistipes stercoravium
CACCGCAATTCCGGAAAACACCGGTACAATGCCCAGGTGGCGGAATAGGTAGACGCGCACGTTTCAGGTGCGTGTGCCGCAAGGCGTGCAGGTTCGATTCCTGTCCTGGGCACTGAAAACCCCGTTGAACGCAAGTTCAGCGGGGTTTTGCTTTTAGCATGACAACTGTGCCGGAAGAAGCTTGTCGGCAGCCGGGTCTCCCGAAGCACCGGCCGAGGGACGAAGGTCAGAGACCCGACGCCTCACGGGAGACCGATAAGGATGTGTCGAGCAGCGGGCAGGCAACTCCCCGCGCCGCAGGGTTCCGGAAACGATCCGCACAAGTGAAGCACCCGGCGACGGGAAAGAGGGAAATCGGCCCCGAAGCCATCGGGGAAAGGTCAGTGAAGAGCCGCCCGATTTATTTGTAGGAGGCCAGGTACTCAAGACGGGCCCGCTCGGTACTGTCG
Organism: Candidatus Alistipes stercoravium; assembly: GCA_019119615.1. Lineage (GTDB taxonomy): Bacteria > Bacteroidota > Bacteroidia > Bacteroidales > Rikenellaceae > Alistipes > Alistipes stercoravium. The sequence continues at coordinate 450 of DWWQ01000038.1, forward strand.
CAGACGGTCCTGTTCGTGATCGACTCCAGCAGCGTACAGGCCGCCAGCAGATTGTTGGCACTCACCCCGAGCAGCATACCCCAACGGTCGGCCCGACGGTAATATTTGACAGCCCTTCGCAGTTTTCTCTTCTCGGACGGATCCCACTTGTGGGAAATGTCCGTATCCAACAGATAGGAGTCCCCACGACGGATATAGAATTCCGGGAATCGTTTTGCATGGTGTCGCAGCGCTTTCCGATAGGCCTCCACATCCTCCTGTTGCTCCAAATGGTGTACCTCAAAGATGCAGGCCTCCTCGCTTCCCTCGGAGGCAGATTTCTTCAGCTGCCGCAAGACCTCCTTCGGACCACTGTCCTCATCGCTGATTCAGACAGCATTGAGGGTCCTCATATCGACCGGCGAGACCTTGCGCAAACGTTCGATCAGTTCGGGCTGAATCTGATCTATATCCTGATAATCAAGCGGCAGCAGCAGACTGAGGATGTGATTCTCTCCAGGTGATTCGAGTTCCTTGTCTAATATCTCATGCAATGTCTCATCGTCATTCAGACCGCTCCTTTTGCAGGCCCGTTCGTACATCGCGATCATATTGACATAGCTTTGGCGAAGGCCGTTCCCGTCGCGGTAACAGGCCGCCAGCATCTCATATGCCTCCACGCAACCGTTTCGGGCCTATGCGATAAGGACCCGAATTCCCGACTTGCTGACAGTCTCCCCGGCCGAAACCGAGGATCTTTCCGGCACGGATTGGCCTACCACCGTACTGCAGACCCATGCAAGCGTACAGCCTAACAGAATCCATCTCTTTTTCATACGAGGCGATTGTTTGTGGGTTGCATATTTGTCTAATATTCCGGAAGAATCGTTTGTGCGACGAATCGCAGGACGGATTCACCGGTGCAGGAGCGTTGCAGGATACTTTCTGCAGCCGGACATCCTGGTTCAAGAAGGGAGGACATCCGCCATTACCTACCGTTCCTGCTTCTTCTTTTTGCGCACGGACCATCCGAAATGCCCGAGGGCCTCGCCCAGGGCGAAATACTCGCCGTGCGAGTAGACGATCGGATCGGCCTTTTCGAGACAGAAGCGGCCCGTCGCGGGGTCCAGGTAGGCGTCGTCCACCTGGACATGCACCACCTCGGCGAGGAACAGGTCGTGCGAACCCAGCGGCAGGACCTGCCGCACGCGGCACTCGATATGGACCGGAGCCTCGGCGATGATCGGTGCCTGCACCTTCTCGGCCGGCAGGGGCGTGAGGCCCATTTCGCGGAACTTGTCGCAATCGCGGCCCGAACGCACGCCGCACCAGTCGGTGGCCCGCGCCAGCCGCCGCGTCGTGAGGTTGATGACAAATTCGCCCGTGCGGCGGATGATCCCGTACGAATGGCGCTCGGGGCGGATCGAGACGTAGCACATCGGCGGCGTCGTGCAGACGGTGCCCGTCCAGGCCACGGTCAGCATGTTGTACTCTTCGGGCGTGGCGCCGCAGCTCACCAGCACCGCCGGCAGCGGGTAGAGCACCGTTCCGGGTTTCCAGCTCTGTTTCATGATTCGTTCGTTGGATTTGAACAAAGATACGCAAAAAGAACGGACAGCCCAATACTCCGCTGCGGACAGACAGGCACCGAACAAAAAAGATTCTCCGGGACGGATACCGGGCCGACCCCGTTTTTCGTTATCTTTGTAACATGCTACCGGAGTTCATACGCTATCTCGAGGCCGAAAGACGCTACTCGCCGCTGACGGTGCGCAACTACCGCCGCGACATCGAGCGTTTTCTCGCATGGCTCGACTGCACCGACGCGACGTTCGATCCGCAGCGGATCACCACCGACGATGTCCGCGCGTGGATCATCGAACGCACGGAGCAGAGCCGGCTGGGCGCCGCCTCGATGAACCGCGAAGTCTCGTCGCTGAGGGCCCTCTTCCGCTGGCTCCACCGCACGGGAGCCGTAACGCATGACATCATGCAGCCGATCCGCGCCCTCAAGACCCCGAAACGCCTCCCGGCCTTCGTACCCGAAAGCCGGATGCAGAAGATCGTCGCCGATTGCAAGGAGGAGTCCGATGATTTCACACGGGAGCGCGACGAGCTGATCGTCCTGATGCTGTACAGCTGCGGGCTGCGCCTCGCCGAACTCGTGGGAATCAATCTGGACGACTTTGCGGACGACTTCTCTTCGCTGCGCATCCGCGGCAAGGGCGACAAGGAGCGTGTCGTTCCGATCCTGGAGAGTGTGCGCGAAAAGATTTTGCACTACCTCGAGGGGATTCGACGGCAAAATATTTGCGTTTTCGGGGAAAAAGCGCTATTTTTAACCGTGAAAGGGAAACGCATCCCCCGGATCACGGTCTACCGCATCGTACGGCGCGAGTTGGCGGAAGGCGGCGTGCAGGGGAAAAAGAGCCCCCATGTGCTGCGCCACACCTTCGCAACGCACCTGATGAACGGAGGCGCCGACATGCGGGAGATTCAGGAGCTCCTGGGACATGCTTCGCTGCAGGCCACGCAGGTCTACACGCACAACAGCATCGCCCGGCTCCGGGAGGTGTACTCGAAGGCCCATCCCCGGGAAAAAGATGGGTAATATTAACTCTTTAACAACTGTAAGGTTATGAACGTACAGATTCAATCCGTGAAGTTCGATGCCGACAAGCGGCTGGTCGAATTCGTGAATGCCAAGATGGCAAAGCTGGATCGTTTCGCAGAACGGGCAACCGGTGCCGAGGTGATTCTCAAGCTCGACAAGGATCATGAGAAGGGAAACAAGATAGCCACCATTACGCTGCACATGCCGGGCGAGGACCTGGTCGCCTGCCACCAGTCGAAGGCTTTCGAGGAGTCGGTGGACGAGGCCATCGACGCCCTGAAGCGCCAGATCGAACGCTTCAAGGGTAAAACGGAGAAATAGCCCCCACCTGCCTGAAAAGATGCGGGCGGCCCCGATGGGGTCGCCCGCTTTCGCAACAACCCGCGGCTGTCGGAAAACCTCCCTCGTTCTTTTGCGATTCCGCCCTATTGCAATTTCAGGAACGCCGCGGATTCATGAACGCCGCGGGCACAAAAAAACCTGCCGGAAAACCAGCAGGCTTTTGGTAGTGGATAGGGGATTCGAACCCCTATGTCATGCGTGAGAGGCATGTATCCTAACCCTTAGATGAATCCACCGTTTGAGTTTTGTGGTGCAAAGATAGCGCCATATTTTGAAACTCCAAAATTTTCCGCAAAAAAGTGCGATTTTTTTTCACAAAAGTCCACCAGCCCTCTTTTTTGACTATCTTTACCCCCATAGAAGAATCCAAAAATCCGCCAATATGAAACGAATCGTCCTGTTTGTGGCCGCTGCGGCTCTCGTCAGCGCCTCCTCCTGCTCACGACGTACGGTCCGCCCCGAGATCGACACGGTAACGGCCGACACGCTGCTGGTCCGCAACGGCGCCGAATGCCGCATCGAATACCGTTTTGCGACCATCCGCAACGCCGACAAGTCCCCGGCACTCCGGGCCATCGAACAGGCCAATATCGGCTATTTCTTCGATTCGGAATACGACGCGGCCTCCCTCCAGGAGGCGATCAAAGCCTCGATCCACGAAATCGACACGACCTACATGCCCGATCGTCCGGGAATCGTCGCCAATCACAGCTATGAAATCTCCGTGGAATCCGAAATCTCGCTGCGCGACACGCTGCTCACCTGCACGATCACCCGCTCGAGCTATACGGGAGGCGCCCACGGAAATTACGGCACCGAATACCATACCTATTCCATTCCCGGAGGTTGCGAGATCACGACCGCCGATCTGTTTACCGAATGGCAGTTGCAGCGTCTCGACGAGCTGATCGTGCAGAAACTCTGTGAAAAGTACGACGCCGGAGACCGCGGGGAGCTCGGGGCCCGGGGATTCTTCCCCGACGTGATCGGCCTGACGGAAAATTTCCTCCTCACGCCCGATTCGATCACCTTCCACTACAATCCCTACGACATCGCCTGCTACGCCACAGGAGCCATCGAGGTAACGATCGGCTGGAACGAGTTCGAAACGCACTGACGCCCGTTCCGAAGGCATCCTGCACAGAAAAAAGTCCGCAGCAGGATCCGCGATACCCCTCTTCCGACACCTCCAAAAAAGAAAAAGGTCCGAGTCTCACGACTTGGACCTTTTTTTGGCAAGGGAACCACCCCTTTCCAAAAAACGAGGTTTAATCGGAGGTATTCGACCTTCGGAACGAGCACCGCCCCTCAAGTCTTAGCGAAACCATGCGGTCTCACAACCTGCCGATCTCCTCAACCAACCTAAAACTACTAACCTAAATGAACCTTAAAACTTCACTGCAAAGATAAGGACCATTTTTGATTTATGCAAATATTTTATGAATATATTAAATATATTTAACAATTTGGTAACATACGGAATTTTCTCCTTCGGGAAAAATATGCTGATTGTCAGAACCATGCACATATAACACGGGAAAGTCGCGGGCGGTATGTGAAGTGCGATACACGGCATCCGTCAGGACACCGCACCGGGAAAGTTGGGCAGATGGAGGGAAATAAAAAAGGAAACCGGATCCGGGGACACGTCCCCAATCCTCAGTTTCCTCACCAACCTAAAACTACTAACCTAAAATGAACCTTAAAACTTCGCTGCAAAGATAAGTCGAATCCGGATTCCGTGCAAATTATTTAATAAAAATTTTTCATATTTTTTTGATATTTTTTATTATGGTGTTTTAGGCGATTTTTCTTACTCCAGATTATCAGCCAATTATCCGTAAGATTCATTGTTTTGTAACAATATTTTCGGATGCGACGCAGTATTTGCCGGAAAACGCGTTTTTATAGATACAACAGGATTAAATCCTATCTTTGCGCCATGAAAGAGAGAAGTAACGGCCGGAAGCGGCTCGATGTGAGGAGGATCGCGGCAAAGAATTTGTACGCTGTGCCACATCGTACGCATTCCGGCATAAAAACCGGCTCCGCACAATGACCGTATCGTTGATCATATCGACCTACAACTGGCCACGGGCACTCTACCTGTGCCTCGACAGCGTCATGCAGCAGAGCGTGCTGCCCGACGAGATCCTCGTCGCAGACGACGGTTCGGGAATGGATACGCGCGACGTCGTGCGCCATTTCGAGCAGATCTCACCTGTCCCCGTGCGCCACATCTGGCACGAGGACCGCGGTTTCCGCGTGGCGGCCATCCGCAACAAGGCCATCGCCGCAAGCCGCAGCGACTACCTTATCCAGATCGACGGCGACCTGATCCTCCAGCGCAACTTCATCCAGGACCACCTGGCCTTCGCGCGCCGCGGCTGCTATGTCGCCGGGTCGCGCGGCATGCTCACACAAAGGCTCACGCAGCAGGTGCTCAACGGAGAGATCACCTCGCTCTCGCCCCTGACCCGGGGCGTCTATTGCAGCAACAACGTCATGCGCATTCCCATCATGTCGGCCTTCTACCGGATGCTCAGTCCGGAGTACAACCCCCGCAGCTGCAACATGGCCCTGTGGCGGGAAGACGCCCTGCGCGTAAACGGATACGATGAAGCGTTCGAGGGGTGGGGTTTCGAGGATACGGAATTCGGGCTGCGTCTGAAGAACAGCGGCGTCCGCCAGCTGCGCATCAAGTTCCGCGCCGTGGCTTTCCACCTCTTTCACGAAAAGGTGTCGCGCGAGCGCTGCCTCACGAACGAGCACTACTACCTGGAGAGCATCCGCGAACACCGCACCCGCTGCAAACGGGGCATCGACCAGTATGTACGGCAGCTTTCGCCCGACAATCCCCTCTTCCTGTACCCGCCCCTCGCAGGAGAGGCGCTTCCGCGGTACCTATGAAAAGCCTACCCGACATCGAGAAACCCCACATACGTCCCAAACCCATGCAGGTATCCGTTATCGTTCCGGTCTACAAGGCCGAAAAATACCTCGAAGCGTGCATCGAAAGCATCCTTTGCCAGACGATGCCCGACTTCGAGCTGCTGCTCGTAGACGACGGGAGCCCGGACCGCTCCGGAGCGATCTGCGACCGCTATGCGGCACGCGACGGGCGGGTGCGCGTCTTCCACGGCCCGAACCGGGGTGTCAGCCGGGCCCGAAACACGGGACTCGACCAGGCACGCGGGGAGTTTGTGGTCTTCGTCGATGCGGACGACACCCTCGCCCCGGACCATCTGGAGCAGTTCTGCAACAGCGGCATCGGCGAGGACGGCATCGTCTTCACGAACCTCATCGAGGAGCGGCCTCCGCACGGCGGCCGCGAGCGCGTGCGGCAATACCCCGTACCCGACCGCCGCATTACGCCGCAACAAGGGCATGCGGCCTGCATGGTGGTACTGGCCGAGCTGCTGCGGATCCGCTGTTTCGGATGGACCTGGAACAAGATGTTTTCGCGGGCGACGATCAAACGGCTGGGACTGCGCTTCGACGAAACCCTCAGCTACGCCGAGGACGAGGTATTCACGGCCCGCTACTGCTGCCACATCACCCACCTGGTGAGCCACAGCCACCCCACCTATCGCTACCGGTTCGTGGCGGGCAGCCTGCTCCACCGCCCCATCGACCCCGAGGTGCTTATCCGCACCCGCACGCTGCTCGACGGAATCTATGCCACGGAGTACTACAACGATGAGATGCGCTACCTGACCTGCCGGCTCTTCTTCTCACGCCTGAGACGCGAACTGCGGCGCTGCGCATCGTCCGAAAGCCCCCAGGCCGACCTGCTCGCCCGCACGATGATCGACAACTGGCAGCGGCTGCGCCGTTATGCCCGTCCCGAGTACAGGCGCAGTTTCTATGACCGGAAGATTCTCCTGCTGGGATGGCTTGCCTGCGGCGGCGGGAAACCCCGCCGGACGATCCGCCTTGTCCGTGGGCTGCACCTCTAAATCCCCCTATCCCCGCTTCTTTGCACCGAAGGGCGACGGCCAGTAGTGGTAACGTCGCCGCATCTTCCATTTGCGGATCAGGTTGAGCGGCTTGCGCTTCAGCCCGCCGAAACCCCGTCCGAGGAAGTCGTCCACAGCATCGATCACCCGTGCGGCGCAGCGTCCGTCGCGGTGCGGCTCCTGGTAGAAGGCGTACTTGCGCAGTTCACCCATCAGATCGTCGGGCCGCGTGAGCGCCCGCTCCAGCGCGGGGCCGACCTGCTGCGGCTCGCGGACATCGAGCAGAAAGGGTCCCGGATGCGTGTTGCGGAACGTTACGACGGGCTTGTCCATGAGCATGAACTCGATGATGATCGACGAACTGTCGCACAGCATCACGTCGGCCTGCCGCAGCGGCTCGAGATCGAACGTATTACCCACATAACGGACATTATCGTGCGTGGCGGCAATCTCCCGGTAGCGTTCCGAAACGGCCGGGTCGAGCAGCGGATGGAACATGAAGATCCACTCCCACGGGCGCTCCTCGACCAGATGCCGGATCTCCTCGACGAGCAGCGGCGCGGAGGTGATCCCCCGTGAGAAGGTCGAGGTGTAGAGGATGACGGGACGTTCGTTGCGGGGCAGCCGCTGCATCTCGGGCGTGCAGTAGAGGTCGGCCTTCGGCCAGCCGGTCTCGTAGACGCGGAAATAGCCGTGCTTGCGTTCGAGTTCGCGGAACGTCGGGGTGCTGCTCGGTCCCTGCGAGCAGTAGATGTCGTAGCAGCCCCGGATGGTGAAATGGTCGTCCACGGCTTCGAACCGCTTGCGGTTGGCATAGCCGTGGAAGACGGAGACCTTGATTCCCGGGAAAAAGTCGGGGACGTAGCGCACCGGCGAGAAAACGGCGATCGGATTGTACGCCATCACCTCCCCGACGCTCATCAGACGCCGCTCGCCCGCGACGAGCATGTCCGGGCAGCCCGGTTCGAGAAACCAGGCCGCTTCGCCGCCCCGGCGGCGAATCTCCGCCTGCAGGGGCCGCAGAATCGGATAGGCATAGGGCAGCGTGGCAAAAAGCAGGTATTTTTTGGTCTCCATGGGACAAACGTTGGTTTCAGGATTCGACATAGCGGGCGACGGCCTCGGCGATCCGTTCGCCGTCGAGGGCCGCCGAGATGATGCCTCCGGCATAGCCGGCCCCCTCGCCCGCGGGGAAGAGCCCCGCCACCTCGGGGTGCATCAGCGTCGCCGCATCGCGCGGAATCCGCACGGGCGTCGAAGTGCGCGACTCGACGCCCACGACCACCGCCTCGTTGGTCAGGTAGCCCCGCATGCGGCCGCCGAAGGTCCGCAGCCCCTGCCGGAGGCTTTGGGCGATGAACGGCGGCATCCAGCGATCGAGGCGCGAAGGGGTGATGCCCGGGATATACGATGTTGCGGGCAGCGAATCGCTCGCCTGCCCGGCGGCAAAGTCGGCCACGCGCTGCGCCGGGGCGATCTGATGCGCCCCGCCCTCACGGCGCGCCGCCTCCTCGAAAGCCTGCTGGAACTTCAGCCCCGCCAGTTCGCCCCACTGCGGCCGGAGGTATTCGAAATCCGACAGGCGCACCTCGGTAACCAATCCCGAGTTGGCATAGGGCGACGTGCGGCCGCTGGGCGACATGCCGTTCACGACCGACTCGGCCGCATCGGTCATCGCCGGGACGATGAATCCTCCGGGGCACATGCAGAAGGAGTAGACGCCGCGCCCGCCCTCCTGGCTCACGAGCGAATAGGAGGCGGCCGGCAGGTACTCGCCGCGCGCCGGACAGTGGTACTGGATCGAGTCGATGAGCGCCTGGGGGTGTTCGATGCGCACGCCCATGGCGAAGGGCTTGGCCTCGACACGCACGCCGCGGGCATGGAGCAGTTCGTAGATGTCGCGGGCCGAGTGTCCCGTGGCCAGCACCACGGCAGCCCCCTCGATCCGCTCGTCGCCCGCGCAGACGCCGCAGATACGGCCGTTGCGGAGCAGCAGGTCCGTTACGCGGCTGTCGAAACGGAACAGGCCGCCCGCATCGAGGATCGTCCGGCGGATGTTCCGGATGATATAGGGGAGCTTGTCGGTGCCGATATGGGGATGCGCCTCGTAGAGGATCTCGGGCGCGGCGCCGTGAAAGACGAGCGTCCGGAGCGCCTTGTTGTAGTCGCCGCGCTTCTTGCTGCGCGTGAAGAGCTTGCCGTCGGAAAAGGTTCCCGCGCCGCCCTCGCCGAAGGCGTAGTTCGAGTCGGCGGGAACGGCGCCGTTGCGGTTGATCTGCGCGATGTCGCGCTTGCGCGCCGAGACGTCGCGGCCGCGCTCCAGCACGATGGGCCGGAAGCCCAGCTCAATCAGCCGCAGTGCGGCAAAGAGCCCCGCAGGACCCGATCCGACAATAACGACCTCCGTACGTCCCGCGACCTGGGGATAATCGAAATGCACGGGTGCGGGCAGCGGCTCGCGATCGACATAGACCTCGAGTGTCAGATTGACCTTGACCTGCCGCTGGCGGGCGTCGATCGAGCGTTTGACAACCCGCACCAACGCAAGGTCCGACTCCCGGACACCCAGACGCCGGGCCGCCAGGGAGGTGTGAAGAGCGGTATCGGCAGCCTGCTTCGGAGTCAGGACGAGAGCGACGGTTTGAGGCATACAACAGAAAAATTACAGACAAAAATAGATAAAAAAGCTGAATAATAGGGATCTCGGCGCGGCCTTTTGTAATTTTTTCGTATCTTTGCCTGCAAGTCGCGGATATGGTGTAATTGGTAGCCACGTCAGACTTAGGATCTGATGCCTTACGGCGTGGGGGTTCGAGTCCCTTTATCCGCACAAAGGAGCCTTTTTCGAGGCTCCTTTTTTCGTGGGAATCCGGATGCAGAACAAAGCAAAACGGTTGTATATCAATAAATTATCGAACCGGCTCTTTTATAACGAAAGATGTTGCCAAAAGCATCCTTGCTCCCGATTTCAGGTGGGCATTAGGGAACAAGGCCTCCAAAATGAGGCTTTCCCGGACCATTGCTCCCGATTTAGCGCATAATGCATTGAATTGCTGCACTTTGCATCGCAATAGTTTTTTCTTGTCGGCGTTTTGTTAACCCCCAAAATTTCAAAGCCATGAGACAAGAGTCTTTTGCAATCCTTTTCCTGATGCGAAAGGGAAGGCCCAAGAAAAACGGGCAGGCACCGATCAGCGCACGCATCACAACCGGCGGATTCCGACAGGAAATCTACACCCAATGCGACTGTGATCCGGAATTGTGGAACCAACAAAAGGAGCGGACCATGGGAAAAAGCAAACTGGCCATCCAGGTCAACAACCGGATCAACGACTTCCGGATCAAGATCATCGACATCCGCAGCAAGCTGCTTGCCGAAGGTTTCGAAGCCAACGCCCTGCAAATCAAACAGCGTTACTTCAACCCGCTCAAAAACACCATGATGTTGATCGCGGGGCTGGGCGACTACGTCCAACGGCGGCAGGCAGAGGTCGGCGTGCGCATCACCCAGCGGACAGCCGATAAGTACGAACGGCTGCTGCGCTATCTGAAACAGTACCTCGCCCAGCGCGGCCCGGAGGAGGATATTCCCGTCGAGCGAATGAACTACGAGTTTCTCGACGGATTCAGCCTCTTCCTGCAAACGGCCCACCGCTGCCGCCACAACGGCGCCGTGGCCGTCATGGACTGTCTTCGCAACTTCGTACTCTACTGCCTGCGCAACGAATGGATTGCCAAAAACCCTTTCCGCTACTACAAGCTCAAGGAGGATCAGGCGCAGGCCAAAGAGCACCTCACGGCCCGCGAGCTGGAAATCCTGACCCGCAAGCAACTCGACCACCGGCTGGCCCGTATCCGCGACGTCTTTGTCTTCTGCTACCTGACGGGGCTGGCTTTCGCCGATGCCGACCACCTGCGGCGCGAACACATCTCGCGCGACGACGAAGGGCGCTGGTGGATCCACAAGCCGCGCGAAAAGACTGCCGTAATGAGCCGCATTCCCCTGCTCCCGATGGCATTGGAGATCCTCCGCCGCTACGAGCACGACGCAGTCTGCCAGGCCCGCGGACGGGTGCTGCCCCTGCCAAGCAACCAGAAGATGAATGCCTTTATGAAGGAGATCGCCATCGTCTGCGGCATCGACAAGGTGCTGACCACGCATTCGTCAAGGCATTGATTTCAAAAATATCAGCTGAATAAGAGATATTTACAGAACCCGATCTATTGACAGGTAACGATTTGGAGACGAGCTATATTCCCTGAATTACTCGATTCTGCATAGCTGGAAAGAACGCTTTTTCTGTACATCAAGATATAAATTATATTTTATTCTTCCATCGGTCTGGGTGTTTTTATAAAATGTGTTTGGGATGTACTATCGGGTATGCAAATATTGCGTTTTTTGTTTTCAATTAGACGTATTCCTGTGAGCCTGATTTATTACTTGTTTTTAGTCTTCAGTCCAGAAATTCAAGCTAAATCTAGGGGCGAGCCTCATGAGGACTTCTTT
>DWWQ01000039.1 GCA_019119615.1 Candidatus Alistipes stercoravium
AAAGAATCCGTCATCCGGTCCGATTCCCGCCGCGGGGAAACGTACAATTAACGTACCGTTTTGTTATGAATGAACAGAAGAAGATAAATGTCCGGAACAAGCGTGCCACGTTCGACTACGAGATTCTGGAGGAGTTCACGGCCGGTATCGTGCTGGCCGGCACGGAGATCAAGTCGATCCGTGCCGGGAAGGTCTCGATGGTCGATACGTTCTGCTACTTCGACCGGGGCGAGCTGTGGGTCCGGGGTATCAATATCGCCGAATATGCCTGGGGAACGTGCAACAACCATGCGCCGCGCCGCGACCGCAAGCTGCTGCTCACGGCCCGCGAGCTGGAGAAGCTGCAGCGTGCCTCGCAGGACCGGGGGCTGACGATCGTGGGGCTGCGGCTCTTTCTCAACGAGCGCGGCCTGGCGAAGGTCGTCATCGGACTGGCCCGCGGCCGCAAGTCGTACGACAAGCGCGAATACCTCAAGGAGAACGATGCCCGCCGCGAGATGGACAAGGCGATGAAGACCTACGGACGGTAGCTGCCTGCGGCACCGTACGCGAAGCGATTGAAAATTAAAAACATTACAGTATATGTCGTTGATTCTTTGTATTGAAACCGGCACGGACATCTGTTCGGTCGGCATAGCCCGGGACGGTGAACTGCTCTCGTTGCGCGAGAGCGACGAGGGGCGCGACCATGCCCGCAAGGTCGGGGTGTTCGTCGATGAACTCTTCCGCGAAACGGGCGTCGCTCCCGACGATCTGGATGCCGTGGCCGTCGGCAAGGGCCCCGGATCCTATACGGGCCTGCGTATCGGGGTTTCCTTTGCCAAGGGACTCTGCTACGGCCTGCGGAAACCGCTGCTCTCCGTGGGGTCGCTCGACGCACTGGTCGAGGTGGCCCGCGAGGATTACGAAGCCGGCATCCTCTCCGTCGAGGAGTGGGACCGGGCGCTGCTCTGCCCGATGGTCGATGCCCGCCGCATGGAGGTCTATGCGCAGATTTTTGACACCGAAGGCCGGGCGTTGAACGAAGTGTCGGCCGAGGTGATCGACGCGCAGAGCTTCGCGACGTACCGCAACCAGGGCCGCCCGTTCGTGATCTTCGGCAGCGGGGCCCGCAAATGCGCCGACGTGCTTTCGGATGCGACGCTGGTCGAGGTTACGCCCTCGGCCCGGGGACTGGTCCGCCTGGCCCAGCAGGCCTTCGACGAAGGCCGCACGGAGGATATCGCCTATTTCGAACCCTTCTATCTCAAGGATTTCGTCGTTACGACCTCCAAAAAGAGCCTGTTTTGACCCGTGAGGAGCTGATCGCCCTGCTCGCGGAGCGTTTCGAAGCGGATTTTGCCGTGGCGGCGGCCCGGCAGGTCTGCGCGGCGGATGCCGTCGCCCGGCTTTACGATCTGGTGGTGCATCCCTCGCCCGAATGGTCGCGGGAGCAGCGGCACCGGCTGCTTTTCCGGGGTTCCTATGTGCTGGAGCGGATCTATTTCGGCGACCGCAGCCGGTGGGCTCCTTTCGTGGAGGCCTTCTGCCGCCGGGATTTCGCGGCCGCGGAGGATGCAAGCCAGCGGCGCCACTTCGCGAAGATCATGGCCGACCTGCTGAAGCGGAAGGCGCTGCCGCCCTCCGAGCTCGACCCGATTGCCGCGGCGGCGGCACAATGGACGGTCGATCCCGCCACGCCGGTGGCGGTGAAGGTCTGGTCGCTCGACATTCTGAAACGTTGCCGCGGACGTGTGGCCTGGGTCGGCGAATCCTGGGACGATCTGATCGGCATGCTGGCGCGCGACGCCTCGCCCGGCATGGCCTGCCGTCTGCGAAGGATTGCGGCAGAGCCATAGTTGATACGACAAGGCCCCGAAGCTCGAATAGCTTCGGGGCCTTGCCTTTTTTGCCTGCCGGTTACGACCGGGAGGTCTCGGAGGGTTGCGGCGCTTCGGCGGGTCCGACCGGTCCGGTCGGTTCAGCGGGTCCGGTCGATTCGGCGGTTGCCTTGTCTTCGGCCTCGGGCAGCGCCTCCTCTTCGTCACCCGCAAGTTCGAGCGTGCGGGCCGAATGGTGCCGCTTGGTCTGAAGCCGGGCCGTGCGGCGCAGCCGCTCGCCGACGCGGACGATGTTGTCGTTGCCCGTGCAGAGACGCTTATAGGCGTCGTTGTAGGCGTCGTGCGCCTTGTCAAGGGCCGCGCCGACCCCTTCGAGCGACGAGGTGAAGGCGACCAGCTGTTCGTAGAGCTTCAGCCCGCAGGCGGCGATCTCCTTCGTATTCTTGTCCTGGTCGTTGTATTTCCAGAGGTCGGCAACGAGCTTCAGCAGCGCAAAGAGGTTCGTCGGCGAGGAGACGATCACCTTGCGGTCGTAGGCGTCGGACCAGATCGCCGGATCGTTCTGCAGCGCCGCGAGGAAGGCCGGCTCGTTGGGAATGAACATGATGACGAAGTCGGGCGAATTGAACCGCCGCTGGTACTCCTTGCGGCCCAGTTCGACGACGTGCTGGCGCACCGAGGCGACGTGTGCCGCAAGGGCGCGGCGTCGCTCCTCGTCGGTCTCGGCCGAGGTATAGGCCACGAAAGCCGTCAGCGAGACCTTCGAATCGATGATGATCTGTTTCTTTTCGGGGAGGTGCAGCACGACGTCGGGCCGCAGGTTGCGCCCCTCCTCGTCCTTGACGTTGTACTGCGTCTGGTAATGGATTCCCTTGGTGAGGGCCGAGTTATCGAGGATCGTCTCGAGCAGTACCTCGCCCCAGTCGCCCTGGATCTTCGAGTTGCCCTTCAGTGCCTGCGTAAGGTTCTGTGCCTCGGTCGAGATGTGGCGGTTGAGCTCCATCAGACGGTTCAGCTCGGCCTTCAGTTCTCCCCGCTGCGAGGTCTGCGTGGTGTAGATCTCCTCGACGCGCTTGCGGAAGTCGGTGATGTTGTCGCGGAAGGGTTTGAGCATGAGGTCGATCGACTCGCGGCTTGTCTGTCGGAAATGCTGCGACTGCTCGCCGAAGATCTCCGTTGCGAGGTTTTTGAACTGGGCGCGGAAACGCTCCTCGGTCGCCTCGCGCTCGGCCTTGTATGCGGCCGTCTGCTCGGCATTCTGCCTGCGCAGGGTCTCGATCTCCGCCGCGGACGAGGCCCGCAGCGCCGCCAGCTCGGTTTCGGTGCGCATCCGCTCCTCGGTGAGCGCCGTCAGCCGCTCCTCCTGCCGTTGCAGGGTCTCCCGCGCTTCGGCGGTCTGTTGCTCGGCGGCGGCAAGGTGTGCTGCGGAGGCGGCCAGCTGTGAAGCTGCGTCGCGTTCGCGCTGCTCCGCTTCGCTGCGTTCTGCGGCATGATGCCGTGCATCCCGCCGCCACATGCCGGCAATCAATAGGGCAGCGACCGCCATGAGGCAGCACAGAAGCGAAAGAAGCAGAATCGGAGTCATGGCCGTTGGATGATCTTTTTCGCAAAAGTAGCGATTTATTCCCGGAAAAGAGACGGCACGATCGCCTAAATCTCTTCTAAAATGAATTTTGCTACGCCGAAAGGCGGATTTTCTCCCGATTTTTTATAGTTTTGCTTTTTAGTTGGAAAACCTAAAAACGAATCGTATGAAAACACTTTCCGCTCTCTTTCGGACAGCCGTCCTGACGGTTGTCGCAGTATGGATGGCGGCTTGCGGCGGCAGCAAGTCCGATTATCGCAATGCCCTTCCCGGGAATGCCATGTTGGCCGTGGCGTTCCAGCCCGCACAGATTGCCGCCAAAAGCGGTGTGGATGCCGGGACCATGGAGCAGAGTCCTCTGTATC
>DWWQ01000040.1 GCA_019119615.1 Candidatus Alistipes stercoravium
GCTCTTTGCGGTAGCGGCGCACCGAATCGTCGGGGTTCTCCCCCGTCCAGCCGCTCGTGTGGTCGGCGGCACAGTCGCTCTGGCGGCGGTAGAGGCTTTCTCCCAGCCCGTGGAAGAGGTATTCGTCGATCCCCATGGCATCGAGCAGCGTCGGATAGATGTCGCACTGCGCGATAACCCGGTCGGTCGGCATCCGGCGCGGTGCGTTGAGGAGAAAGAGCGGGACATAGCGGTCTTCGAGCCGGCATTCGCGGCGCCCTTCGCAACGGTTGCGCGTGATCGAGTCGTGGTCGCCGGTGATGACGATCAGACTCCGTTCGTAGAGGCCGCAGCGTTTGAGCGAATCGATGAACGTTGCGAGACAGCGGTCCACATATTCGGCGATCACCAGGTAGTTCTTCACCTGTTCGTCGGCGATACGGGCCTTGTTCAGCGGCGTGTCGAAGCCGCTTTCTATGGCGTCGTGTCCCGACATGGTAACGACCTGGGCGTAAAACGGCTCGGGCATCCGTTTCAATATGGCAAGGCTGCGGCGGTAGAGCTCCTCGTCGGCGGTCAGTGTGGGATGGTCGCCGCGCAGATCGTAGTGGAGCGTGTCGAACCCGAAGCTGCGTGTCGTGGCCTCCTGGTTCCAGTAGGATTTGAAGTCGCAGACGAACGACGCCGAGGTATATCCCCGCTTTTTGAGCGCTTTCGGCAGCGAAGGATAGGTGTTTCGACTGCCATAGAGGCTGGAGGCCGCACCCGTGGCTGCGGGCAGCAGTCCCGTGTTGATGAGCAGTTGGGCATCCGACGAGCGGCCGTCCTTGACCTGTGGAAGCACCTTCGGGAAGTAGAGCACGCTCGTGTCGCGGGCCAGCGAGTCGAGGAATGGCTGGACTTTCCGTCCGTCGATTTCGAGACCGATCGGCCAGCTGGCCTGCGACTCCATGAGGATGAGAATCAGGTTTTTTCCGTGCGGTGCGATTCCGGGTGCTTGCCCGCGGTTGAGCTCGGCATTTTCGACGAAGCGCCGGGCTTCGATCCGCTCCTCCTCCGTGCAACCCCGGGAATTGGCGATCTGGTAGATCCAGTAGCTGGTCCAGCCGAAGTCGCGCAGGGCGACCATCGGCTCGTTGCGGAAACGGGGCCCCGGATGGTCGAAACTCTTCGGATCGTGTCGGTACGGGGCGAGCAGGATGATCGCGGCGACGAGCAGTGCCGTTCCGCAGGCTGCCAGACGTCGTCCCCGGCTTGCCGTGCAGGCGAACCGTCCCGTAAGGAGGCTGAACAGGACCAGGCATGCCGCAGGGAGCAGGAGCCACCCATCTTCGCGACGCATCGAATTGCGGATGCTCGGGCCGAGCCCGTCGAGATTCTGCCACATCGCGTAGGACGAGAGCGGCATGATGCTTCCGTAGTTGCGGTAGTACCAGAGATTCGAGAAGAGGTAGAGGTCGATGATGAGGAGCCAAAGCACCACCCACCCTCTCCGGCGGAGGAACCATGCCGGAAGGGCCAGCAGCATGGCATCCGCAAAACGCCGGATCCACACCGAGGCGTGCCACGGGTGGGGAATCTCCCAAAAGGAGTCGAGAATCGAGAGGGTCGCCAGTATGGAAAGCACTACCGCCAGGTAATACGCCGTCCGCGCTCCGAGCGGGCGGCGCACTGCGACGGGAGGGATATGCGGGGCTTTCTGACGGCGGCCGGGCATGCGGAAGCTCAACTTGCGGAATGGGTTATTTCTGAAAGCGGTATTGCAGCACGTCGCGCCATCCGAGCAGCAGCTCGCGGACCGGCAGCCGGCGTTTTCCGGCGATCTGCAGCTCTTCGAGCGTGATCCATCCGTCGGCGCAGGCCACGCGGATAAAGGTGCGGCCATCGCTTTCGACCGTACCGCAGGGGGCCGTATGTGCGGCCTCGTCGAAGCGTGCCGCGAAGATCTTGGCTGTCAGCTCCTCCTCCGACCCTTCGCGGTACAGGGCGGTCCAGGCGGCCGGATAGGGCGACAGCCCGCGAATGAAATCGACGATGCGCCGACCCGGCTGCGACCAGTCGATGCGGCAATCCTCCTTGAAGATTTTGGGGGCAGGCTTCAATGTCCTGTCGTCGATCTGCTGTTGTTCGACGGGTTGGATCTCTCCGGCCGCGATCCGCTCCACGGTGTCGAGCACCAGACCCGTTCCCGTCTGCATGAGTTTTTCGTACATCGTGCCGACCGTGTCCTCCTCCCCGATCGGAACGTGGATCTGCCCCAGAATGGCCCCCTTGTCGATCTCGTGGTTCAGCAGGAAGGTCGTAACGCCCGTCTCCCGCTCGCCGTTGATGATCGCCCAGTTGATCGGCGCCGCGCCCCGGTACTGCGGCAGCAGCGAGGCATGGAGGTTGAAGGTTCCCAGCCGCGGCATGGCCCAGATGACCTCGGGCAGCATGCGGAAGGCAATGACGATGCCCAGATCGGGCTCGAGGGCGCGCATGGCGTCGATGAACTCCGGGTCGCGGAGCTTCATGGGCTGCAGCACGGGAAGCCCCAGTTCGCGGGCGGCGACCTTCACGTCGCTTTCGTGCAGGCGCTGCCCGCGTCCGGCGGGTTTGTCGGGAGCCGTTACGACCGCCACGACGCGGTAGCCTCCGGCCACAAGGGCCCGGAGCGAAGGTACGGCGAACTCGGGCGTACCCATGAAGACGATGCGCAGATCCTTGGCGTTCATGTCCGGCCGTGTCAGTTTTTCTTTTCGAATTGCTCCAGACCCAGCGTATGGTGCATGCGCTCCTGCTTGGTCTCCAGATAGTGTTCGTTGTAGGGATTCGGGGCGATGACGATCGGCACGATCTCGTCGATGCAGAGCCCGTAACCCTCCAGTCCGGCCCGCTTGAGCGGGTTGTTGGTCATCAGCCGCATGTGGCGGATGCCCAGCTCGCGGATGATGCTCGCCCCCACGCCGTAGTCGCGTTCGTCGGCCTTGAAGCCCAATTTGATATTGGCATCCACCGTATCGAGACCCTCGTCCTGCAGTTTGTAGGCGTGGATCTTGTTGCAGAGGCCGATGCCGCGTCCCTCCTGGTTGAGGTAGACGATGGCACCCTTGCCCTCCCGCTGGATCATCTGCATGGCGCGGTGCAGCTGCTCGCCGCAGTCGCAGCGGTACGACCCGAAAATGTCGCCCGTGGCGCACGACGAGTGCACGCGGATCAGCACGGGCTCATCCTCGGTCCACTCGCCCTTGGTGAGGGCCACATGCTCCACGCCGTTCGACTTCTGACGGAACGGCGTAATGCGGAAGTCGCCCCACTCGGTGGGCAGCGGCACCGTAACGCCTTTTTCGACGATCGATTCCTGCTTGAGACGATAAGCGATCAGTGAGGCGATCGAGATGATCTTCAGGTCGAATTTGCGGGCGATCTCGAGCAACTGCGGAAGGCGGGCCATCGTTCCGTCCTCGTTCATGATCTCGATGAGCGCTCCGGCGGGCTGGAGGCCGGCCAGACGGGCCAGATCGACCGCAGCCTCGGTATGTCCCGGGCGGCGCAGCACGCCCTTTTCGCGGGCCCGCAGGGGGTTGATGTGTCCCGGACGTCCGAGGTCCGAGGGACGGGTTTCGGGATTGGCCAGCGCGCGGATCGTGGCCGCGCGGTCGTGGATCGAAACGCCCGTCGTGCATCCCTCGCCCAGCAGATCGACCGTTACGGTGAAGGGCGTCCCGAGCAGCGAGGTGTTGTTCTCCTCCATCATGTTCAGTTCGAGCTGGGCGCATCGCTCCTCCGAGAGCGGTGCACACAGCACGCCCCTCCCCTCCTTGAGCATGAAATTCACGATCTCGGGGGTGATCTTTTCCGCGGCGACGATGAAATCGCCCTCGTTTTCGCGGTCCTCGTCATCGACGACGATGACGATTTTTCCGTTGCGGAAGTCCTCGATGACCTCCTCCACGCTATTGAGCATCGTTTGCTTTGCCATGTCTATTTCTGATTTTTATCTTGTTCTTCAATCGGTTCGCAAGGGGAGCCACCCGTTCCCGGATCGCCTTGACCCGTCCGGCATACCAGTCCGTGTCGAGCAGCGCCGAATCGTTGGTGGCCTTGTAGGTGAGGTATACGGCAATGGGAGTCAGAATGAAGGTCGAGAGCCAGACGCCGTAGACGGCATCCCAGCTGCCCTCCTTGGCCAGCTTCTCGCCCGTGATGCTGATGATGTAGTAGATGACGAAGAAGATGACCGAGACGACGACGGGCAGTCCCAGACCGCCGCGGCGGATGATGGCGCCCAGCGGGGCTCCGATCAGGAAGAAGATCAGGATCGAGACGGGCAGCGAGAGTTTCTTGTGCCACTCGACCTTGCTGCGGTAGAGCTGGTTGAGGGCCTCCTTGGTGGTCGATTCGTCGAAACTCGAGAAGGTGTTGCGCGAGCTCTTGGCCATCGTGCGGGCCAGGTTCCAGACCCGGTCCTTCATGCGGGTGGGCATCGCCGCGATGGAGTCCACGGCCGCCAGGTCGCGGAACCGGCTCTTGTCCACCTTCAGGCTGTCGGGAACCGGCAGCACGGTGTTGTCGCGCGAGAAGATCTGCTCCTTGAGCAGCGGTTCGTAGGAGGCGCTCGTCGCCGTATTGACCTTCACTTCGAGCGAGTCGATGTCGTGCGACAGGTCGCTGATATCCTTCGTGCTGCTGTTGCTGAACAGGTCGGCGTCGGTGCGCTCCATGGCGAAACCCTCCATGGGGATCACCTGCTTCTGCAGGTCGAAGATATGGTGCTGCAGCGAGCTTTGGGTGAACCACTGCGAGTTGCGGGTCTGTTCGTAGGTCTCGCCGTGGAAGAGCGTAACGAGCAGGAAGCGCTTGTCGTCCGACAGACGGATGTAGCCCGAGTCGGCGAGGATGGTGTTCATGTTGTTGTTCGCCGCGCTGTTGTCGTAGATGAGCACGTTGTGCAGCAGGTGCGTGTCGGGGTCCTGGTGGCTCACGCGGATCGACATGTTGTCGATGCCGTTGAAGAAGAGCCCGTCCTGAAATTCGAGGGCCTGCTTCTGCTGCTTGATGTCGTAGAGCGTGCTGTAGAGCTTCTTGTTGGCGCTCGGGACGAGGTCGTTGCCGATGAAGAAGCTGCCTACGGAGATGATGCTTACGAGGATGATGAGCGGCTTGGTGATCTTGACGAGCGACATGCCTGCCGACTTCATGGCCAGCAGCTCGTAGTTTTCGCCCAGGTTGCCCATCGTCATGATGGCGGCGAGGAGCATCGCCAGCGGCAGGCCCATCGGGATCATGTTGGCCATGAAGTAGGTCATCAGCTCGATGATGATCCCGGCGCTCAAACCCTTACCCACCAGCTCGTCGATATAGCGCCATACGATGTTCATCATCAGCACGAACATGACGATGAAGAAGGTGAGCACCATGGGCCCGAGGTATGACTTCAGAACGAGTTTGTGGATGGTTTTCATGCGGAGGCTCGCCTATTTTTCCTGTGCAAAGTTAATAGTTTTACCCCAATAAGCGTAAGAGTGAGGGTAAATATTATGGCCGCTCCGGGCGGAACTTCGAAATGGTAACTGGCCACGAGTCCCGCGACGTTGCCCGCAACGGCCACGACGGGGGCCGCGGCGGCGATGCGGCGGTAGGATCGCGTGAAGGCATTGACGATGACCACGGGCATCGTGAGCAGCGAGATGAGCAGCACGATGCCCATGATGCGGATCGAGAGCACGATCGTTACGGCCACCAGGGCAGCCATTAGGTAGGAGATCACGCGGGTGCGGATGCCGCGGCTGCGGGCGAACTCGCGGTCGAAGGCGACGTACATGACCGGCCGCAGCCAGAGTGCGGCGCCGACGAGGATCAGCAGCGTCAGCGCGGCGAGTGCGATGACGTCCTCGCGCGTCACGGTGATGATGCTGCCGAACAGATAGGCCGAGAGGTCTCCGGAGGTGTATCCCGGGCGGAGGCTCATGAAGAGGGCGCCGACGGCCATGCCCACCGACCAGATGATGCCGATGGCCGAATCCTCGCGGATGCGGCCGCGGCTTCCGGCCCACTCGATGCCCAGTGCCGAGAGCACGGCGAAGACGAGCGCCCCGCCGATGGGGTTGGCGCCCATCCAGAAGGCGATGCCCAGCCCGCCGAAGGAGGCGTGCGTGATGCCTCCGGCGAGGAAGACCATGCGGCGGCAGACGACATAGGTCCCGACGATCCCGCAGGCAATGCCCGACAGCACGCAGGCCGTCAGCGCGTTGGAGAGGTATCCGTATTGGAGCAGGTCGTTGAGGAAATCCATCTGTGCCCTTTTTGTGCGCGCAAATTTAGCTTTTTTCTTCGAAAAGCGGGCTCTTTCGCCGAGATTTCGTATTTTCGCACCCGTAAAAACGTGAAAAACATGCAACCTCGCAGAGTCAGTTTCCATACCCTCGGCTGCAAGCTCAACTTTTCGGAGAGCTCGACGCTGGCCCGGGAGTTCGAGCGCGGCGGCTTCGTGCGCGTGGCCCCCACGGCCGAGGCGGACATTTGTGTCATCAACAGCTGCTCGGTTACCGAACATGCCGACAAGAAGTGCCGCAACCTGATCCGCCGCCTCCATCGCCGTAACCCGCAGGCGATCATTGCCGTAACGGGCTGCTATGCACAGCTCAAGCCGCAGGAGATCGCGGCAATCGAAGGTGTGGATATCGTGTTGGGCAACAACGACAAGGGTGATTTATATAAACGGGTGGTTGAGCTCTCGGGAAAGGGCCGGGCGCAGGTTTACAGCTGCGATACCGCGTCGCTGACGCGCTTCTTTGCCGCCTTTTCGAGCGGCGACCGCACGCGGGCCTTCCTCAAGGTGCAGGACGGCTGCGACTACTGCTGCTCCTACTGCACGATCCATTATGCCCGCGGTTCGAGCCGCAACCAGCCGATCGCCGATCTGGTCGAAGAGGCCCGTGCGATCGCGGCGGCCGGACAGCGCGAGATTGTCCTCACGGGAGTCAATACGGGTGATTTCGGCCGCACGACGGGCGAGCGCTTTATCGACCTGCTGCGGGCGCTCGACACCGTCGAGGGGATCGACCGCTACCGCATCTCCTCGATCGAGCCGAACCTGCTCACCGACGAGATCATCGCCTTCTGTGCCTCCTCGCCCCGCTTCCAGCACCATTTCCACATTCCGCTGCAGAGCGGTTCGGACCGCATCCTGCATCTGATGCGCCGCCGCTATACGACCGAGCGCTTTGCCGACCGCATCGCCGCCGTGCGGCGGCTCATGCTCGACGCCTTCATCGGCATCGACGTCATTGTCGGCTTCCCCGGCGAGTCGGAGGCCGATTTCCGGACAACCTATGAGTTCCTGGAGCGCCTCGAACCCGCCTTTCTGCATATCTTTCCCTTCTCGGAGCGTCCCGGGACACCGGCCGTCGATCTGCCCGACAAGGTGCAGGCATCGGTCGCCACGCGCCGCGTGGCCGAGCTCGAGGAGCTTTGTGCGCGGCTGCACGGCGCCTTCTGTGCCCGGGCCACGGGGACGGTGGATACGGTGCTCTTCGAAAGCACGATGCGCGGCGGCATGATGTTCGGCTATACGGGCAACTACCGCCGGGTGAAGGCTCCCTACGATCGGAGCCGGATCAATACGATCTGCCGCGTGCGGCTCGGCGAGATGGACGAATCTCACGATCTGATGGGCGAAATTCTGGATTAATTTCGTATATTTGCAAGAACTTAATCGGAAGAATGTTATGACGGGAATGCGCAAACGCGTAACGGTCGGATTCTTGAGCATCGTCTGCCTGCTCTTTTTCTCGGGCATGGTCTCGTTTATCGAGTTGAGCCGCCTGAGCCGCGATACGGGCGAGATTCTCGGTGCCAACCAGCGGAACATCGAGCTGGCCCGGGAGATGCTCGATGCCGTGCATGCACAGAACGTGGCGATGGTCCGCCGTTCGGTCTTCGGCGACCGGTCGTACGACAGCCTTTGCCGTGCGGGGATCGATCGTCTCGAACGTGCCCTGCTTACGGCCCAGGAGGAGGCCTATGACAAGTCGTTCCTCGATTCACTCGCCTTCGCAACGACCGAACTGCGCGTCCTGACCGATAATTTCCTGGCTTATGGCATCGGAGTGCCTGCGGCCGATTCGCTGTCGGGAGCCCGCGCCGATTCGATGCGGACCGCTGCGGCGGATTCGCTCGGCAGCCGCTGGTACAACGAGGTGTACGAGGTGCAGTATGACAAGCTGATCTCGGCGATCAACAACTACATGACCTCTACGCAGAGTTCGCTGGCTCCGCGGGCCGAGCGGATGAAGACCAACGCCTACCGGGCCGTAACGCCGGTGCTGATCTCGCTTGTGGTGATGATCGCCATCGTTCTGATGTTCTGCTACTTCATCCTCGTTTATTGCGTGTCGCCCGTCGAGCGGATGAACAAGAGTCTGGAGAATTATCTTGCGTTCCGTGTTCCCTTTGTGGTCAAGGGCGAGCTCAAGGACGAGATGTTGGCCCTCAAGGAGAAGATCGAATCGCTCATCAACCTGATCAAACAGTCGAAATAGAGAGACGGAGATGCGGATAGACGTAGTTTTGCGATATGTCGGAATCGTGATGCTTTTCATCGCGGCCTTCATGCTTGTGTCGGCGGGGATCTCCTGCGTCAGCGGCATGGATTCGGCATTCTATCCCCTGCTTCTTTCGGCCCTGCTGACCGCCTTGCTGGGTGCTTTCCCGCTGATCTTTGTCGGCAAGCGCGACCAGATTTCAAACAAGGAAGGATTCTGTATCGTCGTAGGTTCGTGGCTCGTGGCCTGTGTCGTCAGCATGTTCCCCTATCTGATCTGGGGCGGGGAGTTCAGTCTCGTGAATGCCTGGTTCGAGAGTGTCTCGGGCTTCACGACCACCGGAGCCTCGATTCTCACCGATGTGGAGATTCTGCCCCGCGGCCTGCAGTTCTGGCGTTTCTCGACAACCTGGATCGGCGGTATGGGCGTGGTGATGTTTGCCCTGGTGGTGCTCCCGACGATGGGTCGCAGCAAGATGACTCTTTCAAACATGGAGCTCTCGTCGCTGGCCCGCGACAACTACCGCTACCGCACGCAGATGATCGTGCACGTGCTGCTTGTGGTCTATGTCGGTCTGACGGCCCTCTCGACCGTGATGCTCAAGCTTTCGGGCATGAACTGGTTCGATTCGCTGTGCCATGCCATGTCGGCCTGTGCGACAAGCGGTTTTTCGACCAAAAATGCCAGTGTGGCCTATTTCAACAGTCCGCTGATCGAAACCGTGCTGATCGTAACGATGGGGATTGCCGGAATGCACTTCGGACTGATCTATGCGACGGTAACGGGCAAGCGCAACAATGTTTTCCGCTCGGAGGTTACCCGCTGGTATGTGGGAATCCTGCTGGGATGCAGTGCCCTGATCGCTATCAGTCTCTATGCCGCCGAGATCTACCCTACGCTCACCTCGTCGTTCCGCCACGCGGCCTTCCAGTTCTTTACGCTGATGACCACCACGGGCTTCGCATCGGCCGATTCGAGCGTCTGGCCGCCGTTTGCCATCGTGCTGCTCATGTTCGGCTCGATCGTCTGCGCCTGTGCCGGATCGACGACCGGCGGTATGAAGGTCAACCGGCTGGTACTGGCCGGCAAGATGATCCGCACGCAGCTGCAGCGACAGCAGCATCCCAATGCGGTGCTCCGCGTCAAACTGGACGGGATCCTTCAGGAGGACGGCGTGATCCACGGCGTGATGATCTTCATCGTAACCTATATGCTGGCCATCCTGGCCGGTACGGTCTTCGCAACGATGTGCGGTGTGGATCTGATGACCTCCTTCTCGGGAACGATTGCCTGCCTGGGCAATGTCGGACCGGGTTTCGGCGAGGTCTATTCGATGGGCAACTACGCCGCGATTCCTTCGGCCGTGAAGTTTTTCTTTAGCTTTCTGATGCTGTTGGGCCGTCTGGAGATTTTCGGCCTGATACAACTCTTTTTCATGAAATGGTGGAGATGATGAAGATGAATATTCGCAGATTGGGCCTGGCGCTGGCCGCCCTGCTGCTGGCCGCGCCCCTTGCTGCCCAGCAGTTCGACGTAAAGGCGCGTATCGCCGGTCTGGAGAAGAACGAGACCTATATGTCGCTGTTGCGTGAGGATGCCCTGCTGCAGTCGCGCGAGGATTCGATCGTGCGGGTGGTGGAGCGGTTGCGCGTGCAGCTGCGCGAAGATCCCGACGGGCGGCAGATGTACTCTCAGGAGATCCTTGCCCTCGAAAACCGGATTTTCGAGATCCGCAACGCCAAGGGACAGCTCATCGACCGCATCAACACCATCGAACAGGAGTGGGTGCTGGCCAATCTCGACAGCGGAGCCGCAAGCACCTCCCTGCACGGAGCCCTTCCCGAGATTCCCGACTCGCTGAAGGTCCGCAATCTGGTCTACAACCCCTGGTTCGCCGAACAGCTCCCTGTCGCGGACTATGCCGCCCTGCGGCGTTCCCAGGAACTTGAGATGCCGGCCGTGGACTTCGTGAACCGCTATTTCGCCAACTACGAAACCCTGAAACAGCTGGCCGAGATGTATGCCACGGTGCAGACCGAAGCCGAAGCCGGGGAGCTCTACGATCGTTACAAGACCTTGCAGGGGCTGAACCGCGTCCTGGCCGATTCGCTGGCGGGGACGTGGAACTATATCTTCGACAACAAGAACTACGCATACGGCTACCTGCTCGACAAGCTGGGCCAGGAGTCGGTGCTCTCCCGCGGAGAGGAGGCTCTCTCGAAGGCGCAGCAGCAGCTGGCCGCCCTGCGCGGGGAGACGGCGTCGGATGCCGTGGCGGATTATTTCCTGCGCAAACGCGTGCTGGTGGACTGCGAGCAGGCCGTGGCCGAGGTGCTTTCGCTCGACGCGGCCGCCGATTCGCTGCGGGGTGTCTCCGAACAGCTGGCGGCGATGGATTTCCGCCTTCCGAGGATCGAGGTCGCCGAGCGCTATTTCCTGCAGTATGACAGCGTGATTTTCACCAAAACGCCGAAATACAGCTATCAGAATCCGATTCCCGAGTGCAGGGTCTACGAGCATGGTACGATCTACCGGATCCTGTTGGGGACGTTCAATACCAAGCGGGCCGTCTCGACCTTCCGGGGCGCCTATCCGCTCTCCTATCTGGTGAACGACGAGGGAAAGTGGTGCTACTATACGGGCGGTTTCGCCACGCGCGAAGAGGCCGATTCGGTGCAGGTCGTGCTGAAGAAGCACGGATTCCTGCGCCCCGAGGTGGTCGTCTGGAACGACGGTGTCTACCGCAATCTGGCCCGGGAGGATGAAACACCGGTGGCTTATCGGGTTGAGATCTCGGGTACGGACGATCTGCCGGAGGCCGTGCGTCAGGTCATTGCGGAGCAGGCCGACGGCCGCGAGCTTTCGCGTGTCGGGCAGCAGCTCTTCATCATCGGGGCGTTCGATGACCGCGCCGTGGCTGAAAGCCTCGTTGCGGCTATCAGCCAGGCCGATCCTTCGTTGGAAATAAAAGTGGCGGAAACGTCCGAATAATCGAATTTTTTGGCTATCTTTAGCTCCGTTATGGAACTTTTTTACATCGTACTGTTGATTGTGCTCGGGCTGCTCTTTCTGGTGGCCGAGTTGGTTCTTCTGCCCGGGGTTTCGGTGGGAGCTCTGCTGGCCCTGGTCTGCGACGGCTTTGCCATCTGGCTGGGGTTCCGCGATTTCGGTACGACGGGAGGTGCCGTCGTGATCGTTGCTGTTCTCGTTCTGTCGCTCGTCGTAACGGTCGTTTCGCTGCGGGCAAAGACCTGGCAGCGCTTTTCGCTGCGGCAGGAGATCCGCTCGTCGAGCACCCCGGTCCTGCCGTCCGAGGAACTGCACGCCGGCGACCGCGGCAAGACCCTGTCGCGCCTGTCGCCCATGGGCAAGGTCGAGATCGGCGGCCGCATCTACGAGGCCAAGTCGCTCGATGCCTATGTCGATCCGCGGCGCGAGGTCGAGGTCGTGGGCTTCGAGAATTTCAGTGTTATCGTAAAACCCGTAAAATAACCTAAAACCGCATTTCGAATATGGATTTTCAGGTAGGATTGATCGCCGTGATCGTTTTCGCATGTATCGTAGCCTTGTGGCTCGTCTTTTACTTCATTCCCGTGGGCCTGTGGTTCTCGGCGCTCGTTTCGGGCGTACGGATCAGCCTGCTGCAGCTGGTGCTGATGCGCTGGCGCAAGGTGCCGCCCTCGACGATCGTCTCGTCGATGATCGAGAGCACGAAGGCCGGTCTTGCGCTCAACCCCAACGAGCTGGAGGCGCACTATCTGGCCGGCGGCAACGTTACGAACGTGGTGCATGCGCTGGTCTCGGCGCAGAAAGCCAATATCATGCTCGATTTCAAGATGGCGACGGCCATCGACCTGGCGGGCCGCGATGTTTTCGAGGCCGTGCAGATGTCGGTGAATCCGAAGGTCATCAATACGCCGCCCGTGGCCGCCGTGGCCAAGGACGGCATCCAGCTGATCGCCAAGGCCCGCGTTACGGTGCGTGCGAATATCAAGCAGCTGGTCGGCGGAGCCGGTGAGGAGACCGTTCTGGCGCGTGTCGGCGAGGGTATCGTCTCGTCGATCGGCTCGGCCCTTTCGCACAAGATCGTGCTCGAGAATCCCGATTCGATCTCCCGCGTGGTGCTTGAGAAGGGCCTCGATGCGGGTACGGCCTTCGAGATCCTCTCGATCGACATCGCCGATATCGACGTAGGCAAGAATATCGGCGCCCAGTTGCAGATGGATCAGGCCGAGGCCGACAAGAACATCGCGCAGGCGAAGGCCGAGGAGCGGCGTGCAATGGCCGTGGCCCTCGAGCAGGAGAACAGGGCCAAGGCGCAGGATGCCCGGGCCAAGGTGATCCTTGCCGAGGCCGAGGTGCCGCTGGCCATGGCCGAGGCCTTCCGCAACGGAAATCTCGGCATCATGGACTACTACAAGATGAAAAACATCATGGCCGACACATCGATGCGCGAGTCGATCGCCCGGCCCGAGAAAAAATAAACGCCGCAAGGGAGGGTGTACCGCAAAGTACACCCTGCTTTTTTGCCTTGTATTTTTCTACCGAAAAACAGTTTGGTTTATTTATAGAGAATCATGAGAAAAATCCTTTTCATCGTTTTGTTTCTGACCGTGTCGGCCACGCTGCGCGCCGCCGACATCGACACGCTCAAGGTCTTCAGTGTCAAGATGCAGCGTGAAATACCCACCGTGGTGGTAACGCCCGAGCGTGCGGAGGGCGACCGTTTTCCGGTGGTCTATCTGCTCCACGGCTATGGCGGCGACGAGCTGGCCTGGCAGCGGATCCGCGACTTGCGGCCCCTGGCCGAGCAGTTCCGTGTGATCTTCGTCTGCCCCGACGGCGAGAACAGCTGGTACTGGGACAGTCCGCTCGATCCCACGTCGCAGTTTGAGACCTTCATCTCGCGCGAACTTCCCGCCTGGGTCGATGCCCGCTACCCGACCATTCCTGCCCGCGAGGCGCGTGCCATTGCCGGTTTGAGCATGGGCGGCCACGGTGCCCTGTGGACGGCCCTTCGGCATAAGGATCTTTTCGGAGCCGTCGCTTCGGTCTCGGGAGGCGTGGATATCCGCCCCTTCCCCGATTCGTGGGAGATGAAGAAACAGCTCGGCGAGGAGGCCGGCAACCAGGAGCGCTGGAACCGCCATACGGTCATCAACCAGGTCGATTCGCTCAAGGACGGCGAGCTGGCCATCTTCGTGGATTGCGGCTATCAGGATTTCTTCTATGATGTGAATATGG
Organism: Candidatus Alistipes stercoravium; assembly: GCA_019119615.1. GTDB lineage: Bacteria > Bacteroidota > Bacteroidia > Bacteroidales > Rikenellaceae > Alistipes > Alistipes stercoravium. Next base: position 13,749 of record DWWQ01000040.1, read on the forward strand.
CGCTGCACGAGAAGCTGCTCAAGCAGGGTGTAGGCCACGATTTCCTGACACGTCCCGGGGCCCATACGGGAGAGTATTGGGCTGCGTCGCTGCCGCATCAGCTGCTCTTCTTCCGCGCCTATTTTGACGGTGCGGCATCGAAATGACGCACCTCCTGTACGAGGATTGCTCGCGGGAGCCTCTGAACGGGGCTCCCGCTTTGTTTGTCGAAGGAAGAGTCCGCCCGGCGTGCGGCTCCGACACTCCGGAAAGGTGGATTTTTGCCCGTTTCGGCCCGGCGCCACATACTATCTGTCGCGGGAATCCGTTAAGATAAACGTGCGGCGGCCCTTTGCCGCGGAAATATTTGAAGGGCGATAATAGGAATTGTTCCGCTTTTTGGTATCTTTGCAGAGATTTTTGAAATTGAATGGTATGAAAAGATTTACAGCATTTGCCCTCCTCGTGCTGACCGTGGCGCTTGCCGCCGTGTCGTGCAAAAAGGATGAGGAGACGGGCAAACTGTCGTTCGACGTGCCTGCGGTGTATATGCAGCCGGGGCAGACCGTGCAGGTCGGCTTCTCGGCGACCGACATCAAGAGCTATTCGATCACGGCCCGGCCGACGGGATGGGATACGGAGAATTTCACCGTGGACGGCGAAGCGCATCGGGTTACGATCGTGGCTCCCACGGAGTTCGAGGATACGGAAAATTCCGATTCGGATGCCGTACGTTCCGGATCGCTGACCCTCTCGGGAACCTCCTACAGTGGCAAGAGCATCGCGGTAACGCTCTTCATCAGCGTTTCGGAGTCTGTGGATATGAGCGATGCCCCGGCGAACTGCTATATGGTGCACGGCAAGGAGACGAACTATCTGTTCGATGCCCTGCACAAGGGCGACGGCCGGAGTGCGCTCCAGACCGCCTCGGTCGATATCGTCTGGCAGTCGAAGACGAACCTGATCCAGTATCTTTCGCTCGAGAACGGCAAGGTCTCCTTCTATGTGGGAGCCGATGACAACGACGATACGGTTATCAAGAAGGGCAATGCCCTGATCGGAGCCTATGATACCGACGGCACGCTGATCTGGAGCTGGCATGTCTGGGCTACGGACTACGACCCCGAGGCTTCGGGAGCTACGGTCGATTTCAACGGCTATACGATGATGGACCGCAACCTCGGCGCTCTGGCCAACAGCAATGCCTCGACCGACGAGATACTCGCCTCCTACGGGCTTTACTACCAGTGGGGACGCAAGGACCCCTTCATTGGTCCGAGCACCTACCAGGCTTCCAACGGCTCTTCTGCCTCGATGTACAATGCCAAGAGCGGCACGGTGAAACTCGAGATCGTGGAGTCGAGCGCCGAGACCGGCACGACGGCGTATGCCGCGCAGCATCCGCTGGCCTATATTACAGGAGTCGAGGAGTCGGGTTACGATTGGATGTGGAATTCCGACAATACGCTCTGGGGCGCCGCCAAGACGGTAAATGATCCCTGCCCCTACGGTTGGAAGGTGGCTCCGGCAAAGGCATTCGGCGGTCTGACGATCGTCGGCAGCCCCGTAGCGGAGGATTACGACAAATACGGATGGATCCTTTCGTCGGGAGCCGCGGAGTCGTTCTTCATCGGTGCCGGACGCCGTCGTTACGACAATGCCACGATCTATAACATTTATATGCCCGCAACGCGTAATGTGGCGATTGAAGCACAGCCTTGGGTAGGCCTCTACTGGAGCTCCGATGCCGGTGCTTCGGCCAGTTCCCCGGCTTTGTATTTCTGGTTCGAGAAGGCGACGACGGGAAGCGGCATCGAGTACGATGTCCCCTATACCCGGGCCAACGGCATGCAGGTGCGTTGCGTGCGCGACGAATGATGAATAATCTTTAAAACCGAACAGTTTATGCAGCGGCGGACCGGTTTTCCGGTCCGCCGCTGTTTCGTTTTATAATTTCACGAATCGCATAGAGTTTCCGACATGCGATTTTCGAATGCTTTGTGCCTGAAAAAAACGGGTTCGGATGTTTAACCTGCATTTAAATATTATAACTTTGTGGCCTTCTGGAGAACCAATTAAAACCAAATATTATGAGATTAGGATTGTATGCGTTATTGATGACCGGCATTTTGTCTACGGCCGGCTGTTCCCGTGAGCAGGATTCGCATCCGGAAGTTCGGATTTATCCGGTGCTTTCGCGTGTTACGGGTCTTCATTTCGACAAGGGCGATCGGATCGGACTGACCATTTCGCGGGCATCGGGAGATTATGTGGCGAACCATCCGATGGATTATGACGGTTCCGTATTCAAGGCTGCGGAAGGGCTCCTGTGGTATGAGAATGTCCGGGATTCATCCACATTGACGGCCTATTATCCCTATTCCGAGAATGGCTCCCCGACTGCATTCCGTGTTGCGGTCGAACAACGGCTCGGATGTGCTTCGTCCGATCTGTTGGGTGCGGTTCAGCGGAATGTGGTTCCCGGCAGTGCACCCATCGGCATGACTTTCTACCATTTGATGACGCAACTTTCGATCAAGATCACCAACCAGACCGGATCGCCCGTGGTGGAGGTTTCGATTGGTGGTACGGCCATCGATGCCGTCGTAGACCTTTCGGTTCCCGAGGCCGTTGTACGTCCGGGTGCAGGTACCGCCAGGATCAAGGCTTTCGAGGATACTCCCGATTCGATATATCGGGCGATTTTGGTCCCGCAGCAGGCGACTCTGGAAGTTACCGTCTCGTTCGGGAATGGTGAAACACGCACAAAGACGATCGAGAATGCGTTGCTCGAAAGCGGCAAGAGTTATAATCTTCCTGTAATTGTTTCCGATGACAGCGATTTGATGATCGAGGTCGGTTTGAGCGGTGAGATTGCCGATTGGGTCGATGGCGGAGAATTGACGGACTCCGGAAGTACGGACGTGGAGGATCCCGATGACGGTGAAGATTCCGGCGGCGGTTCGGGCGGTTCGGGCGAAACGGGCGGCGAGACCGGCGGCGGTTCGGGTACGGAACCCGGCGGCGGTACGGATGTCGATCCCGATGACGACGACGACGATCCGGATGATGTAACGCAGGGCCTGGATTACGAGGGCGAACACTATCGTACGATAGAGATTGACGGTGTGGTTTGGATGGCCGACAACCTGCGCTACAAGCCTGCCGATGCCCAAATCGGTTCGGGCTTGTGGTATCCGTACGAGGACGATGCCACGGCGGTCGCCACAAAGGGTTATCTGTATGATTACAAGGTGGCTTCGGGAGGAAGTATGTCTACGAATCCGCCCGTGCGCGGTATCTGTCCCGAAGGCTGGCATATTCCCGACCGGTCGGAACTGCAGGCGCTGGCGGAAAGTCCGAACCGTCCCGATGATTTCTTCTGTATAGCCGGTTTCTGTACAGTTACCGATTTTGGGGAGAGTCGCTATGGCGATTCCAAAAAGAGTATGTTGATAGGTGTGGCCTCTTCCTCTACGCATTGCGATGTTCTCTCCTTTACGACAACAACGGAACCGATTCTTACGAGTATGTCCACCCGTTACGGCATGTCGCTCCGTTGTGTGAAGGATTGACGTTCGGACGCGGTCTTTGGAAATGAAACGGGGGAGTTCTTCTCGAAAAGAACTCCCCCGCTTCCGTATATGGCCGATCTCAATGGTCGCGGTTGAGGAAGAAGATCGGAATGTTGGCCAGGAAGACGTCCTTGCCCGTAAGCTGCTGCCGTTTGTCCATCAGCTCGCTCAAGCGGATCTCGCCGATCAGATAGTTGCTCTCGTCGCTGATGTACTGCTCGTGGATCCGCTCGAACCGGAGGATGTTGTGCACGTCGGTATCCTTGTATCGGACATAGACCTTCAGCGTAATGTCGGTCGTATACTCGGGCCGTTGGAGGTAGTTCATCTTCTTGTATTCGTAGCGGTAGTCGTGCAGGCGGGCCATGATGTCGCTCAGGATGGATGATGCCGTGGGCAGGCTGCCGGCCCCCTTGCCGAACATGAACTGGCGGTCGTAGCATTCGCCGCGGATCACCACGCCGTTGTACTCGTCATCGACGCTGTAGATGTATTTGTCGGGGGTTACGAACTCCGGCATGACGAACATCGTGAAATGCTCCTCACTCACCTTGACAACCTGGGCCACGAGCTTGATCTTCACGCCCTTTTCGCGGGCGTAGCGGATATCCGAGTCGTGGATCGTCGAGATGCCGTAGGTGAAGATCCTTTCGGGTGCCACATAAACGCCGAGGGCGTGCACGGTGATGATGACCAGCTTGAAGAGCGAGTCGTATCCCTCGATGTCGAACGAGGGGTCGCTTTCGGCAAATCCCAGCCGCTGGGCCTGCGCCAGGGCGTCGGCATAGGGCTCGGCGTGGTCGAAGACGCGCGAGAGGATGTAGTTCGACGAGCCGTTCAGAATGCCCTTGACCTCCAGCAGCAGGTCGTTGTCATAGTACTCCTCGAGGTTGCGGATCACGGGAATCGACCCGCACGACGAGGCGTCGTAAAGCAGGGCGACGTTGCGCGTCTTCTGCAGCTCGATCAGCTCCGGAAGGTGGCGGGCCAGCATCGTCTTGCTGCCCGATACGACCGGGATGCCGCGCAGCATCGAACGTTTGACGATGTCGTAGGCCGCTTCGGGGTCGTTGATGACCTCGACGACCAGATTGACGTTCGGGCTGTCGAGGATCTCCTCCACGGAGGTGGTGAAGAGGCTCGGGTCGGCCTCGACCTTGCGGGGCTTCTTCGGGTCGCGGACGCAGATCTTCACGATCTCGGCGTTGGCGTTCTTCGCCTTGCGCACCACTTCGTAAATTCCCTGTCCGACGACGCCGAATCCGAAAAGTCCGATTTTGATTTTGCTCATATTGATAGGTTGTTTTTTGTTGTCAATGCTTCATGAAGGGCGCAAGAATGGCGTCCAGCTGCTCGTATTCGACCAGAAACCCGTCGTGGCCGAACGGGGAGTCGATCTCGCGGTAGAGGCTCCCGGGAATCTGTCCGTGCAGTTCGCGCATCTCACGCGGGGTGAAGATGATGTCGGTCGTGATTCCCACGACGAGTGTCCGGGCACGGATCCCGCCGAGGGCTGCGGCTACCCCGCCGCGGCCGCGCCCGACGTCGTGCGTGTCGAAGGCGTCGAGGATCGCGTAGTAGGAGTAGGCGTTGTAGCGCCGGCAGAGTTTCTCGCCCTGGTATTGCTGATAGGTCGAGGCGCGATGCACCGGGGGCAGTTCTTCGCGGTCCTGCTGCGTGAGGTTGTAGCCTTCGCCGCCGCGGTAGGTCAGCAGCCCGATGGCGCGGGCTGCGGCGAGTCCCTTCATGCCGGCATCGTCGCGCCGTTCGCCGAACGTCGCGTCGGCCTCGATTGCCATGCGCTGTGTCTCGTCGATGGCGATGGTCCACGGCGAGGCCTTGGCCGCCGTGGCGATAAGTACGAGTCGCTCGAAGCGCTCCGGCTCCTCGACAGCCCATTCTACGGCCTGAAAACCGCCCACGGAGCTGCCGACAAGCGCCGCAATACGCCCGATGCCGAGCTTGCGGGCCAGCAGCCGGTGCGCGGCCACCATGTCGCGGATCGTGAAGTGCGGGAAATCGCCGTACCAGGGCTCACCCGTCGCGGGATTGACATGCAGCGGCCCGGTCGTGCCGTAGTGCGACCCGAGGATGTTGGCGCAGACGACAAAGTAGCGCGTCGGATCGAGGAAGCGCCCCTCCTCCACCGTATGGGGCCACCAGTCGGCAACGTCCGAGTTGGCCGTCAGGGCATGGCAGACCCACACGACGTTGTCGCCCGCGGCATTCATCCGCCCGTAGGTGTGGTAGGCGATCCGCAGTGCGGGAAGCTCGCCGCCCCGCTCGAGCGGGAATGGGGCGTCGTATTCGAAGTACTGCACCATACCCTACTCCTCCACCTGTGCGAAAGCCTGCTCGAAGTCGGCGATGAGGTCTTCGGCGTTCTCCAGTCCGACCGAGATGCGCAACAGCGTCGGGGTGATGCCCGCCGCCGCGAGGTCCGCATCGTTCAGCTGTTTGTGCGTGGTCGAGGCGGGGTGCGTTACGACGGTGATCGAGTCGCCGATCATCGTCATGTGTGCGGCCAGCTGCAGCGACTCGACGAAACGCACCGTACTCTCGAGCGTCCCCTTGAGTTCGATCGTGAAGACCGCCGAGGAGCCGTAGCGGTAGTATTTGCGGGCATTTTCGTAGCTCGGGTGCGTGTCGAAGCCCACGAAGCTGACGCTGCGTACCTTCGGGTGATGGAGGCAGTATTCGGCCAGCCGGCGGGTCGATTCCACCTCCTGACGCACGCGCAGCGAGAGGGTCTCCAACCCGATGAGCATCAGATAGGAGTCGAACGGCGAGGGACAGCATCCCAGGTCGCGCAACCCGTCCACGCGGCACTTGGCGATGAAGGCCGCCGCGCCGAACGCTTCGTGCAGGTTGAGTCCGTGATACCCTTCCGAGGGGCCGTCGATCTGCGGGAACTTGCCGTTGCCCCAGTTGTAGTTGCCGCCGTCCACGATGACGCCGCCCATGGCCGTGCCGTGGCCGTTGATCCACTTCGTCGCGGAGTCCACGACGATGTTGGCGCCCCACTCGAAGGGATTGCAGAGGTAGCCTCCGGCACCGAACGTGTTGTCCACGACCAGCGGCACATCGCGCCGGCGTGCCACCTCGCCCAGCGCTTCGAGATCGGGGACCGCACAGGTCGGATTGCCCATGCTCTCGACGTAGAGGGCCCGGGTCCGATCGTCGATGAGCGCCTCGAACTCCTCGGGCCGCTCGCTGCGGGCGATGCGGCAGTCGATGTCCAGCTTGCGCAGCGTGATGCGGAACTGGTTGTAGGTACCGCCGTAGAGGAACGGCGAGGCGACGATGTTGTCTCCCTCGGCAGCCAGCGAGAGCACCGTTACGAGGATTGCCGACATGCCCGACGATACGGCCAGCGCTCCGACGGCTCCGTAAAGGGCGGCGATGCGCTCCTCGTAGGCCGTTGTCGTGGGGTTCTGCAGCCGGGTGTAGATGTTGCCCGCCTCGCTCAACTCGAAGAGGCGCGCCGCATGGTCGCAGCTGCGGAAACGGTAGGCGGCCGTGGGACAGATCGCCACGCCGCGGGCTCCGGTCTCGGTGTCGGGCTGCAGCCCGGCGTGTATCTGGAGCGTCTCGAAACGGTAATTCTTCGGATTCATATCGGTGCGTTTAAAATCATTCATAAAAAAATCCGACCTCGAGGAAGCCGGATTGTAACAGTCGCACACGACGGAACTATACCCGGCGAAGATCGCTGCGCATCGACATCATCATCCCCGACATCATTCGGATGCCGGATCTCCCGTGACGGGCGGTGTATGTTGCGCTGACGGTCATTTTCGGATTGTTCCCGTGGTTATACGGGTGCAAATATACGCATTTTTTGTTTCAGGATGTCGCTCCGGTGCCGTTTTTTCTTCTTCGGCCGTGAAAATATCCGCCTGTAGGCAAAAAAAGAGCCGCAGGAGAATTTCCTGCGGCTCTTTGATCGGGCATATCCGGCGATCAACGGTTCCGGTCGAGATAGTCGATACCCTGTTTGGTTGCGGCTCCGCGGAGAATCGTCCGGCACAGAAGATAGAGCTCTTCGCGTGTGGCGTGATTCAGCCGAAGTTCGAGCAGGGAACTCAACAGTTGTTGCGTGAGTGCCGCAGCGTCCATCTCCGCAAGCAGCAGCTCCTCCTTGCGGCATGTCTCCAGATCGCGGGTCAGTTCCGAGAACCAGAAATCCCGGTTTTCATTGTAATATTCGGCAAAAAGAACCTTGTTGCGGATATCGGCCAGGAAACTGGCATCCACCGTATAGAGGTTGTCTATATAGGTGTTTGCGAGCCGCAGGGCCTTCTGCAGCGGATTCCCGCACCGCCTGCGGTTAGAGGCCAGCGTCTTGCGTTGCTGGCGCGCCATGTTGGTGAGGCAGGCTCCGATTAGATCGTTCTTGTCGGCGAACATTTCGTAGAGCGTCCGTTTCGAGATCCCGAGCATCTGCGCGATCTCATCGACCCGGACGGCACGGATGCCGTTCCGGGCGATCAGATCCTGCGTCGTGCGGATGATCTCTTCCTTGGTAGCTCCCCGTTTCATCACTTCTCCTCCTCCGTCGTAAGGTCGCGGCCTCCGCCCAGAGCCTGGTAGAGGTTCACAATGCCCTGGATTTCATCGAAGCGGTCGGCGATCTGCGACAGTTGTGCCGAGAGTAGCGACTGCTGGGCGGTCAGCACCTCGAGGTAGGTCGTCGAGGAGTGCTGCATGAGCAGTTCGGTACTTACGACGGCACGCTCCATGGCCTCGATCTGCTTTGCACGCACGTCGGTCTTGGCACGGGCCATCTGGCACTGCGTCAAGGCGTTGTTCACCTCGGCGCCGGCGTTGAGCAGCGTCTGCTGGAACGAGAGTTTGGCCTCCTCCTGCTGTGCCTTCGCAATCTTCAGGTTCGCACGGTTCGCTCCGGCATTGAAGATCGGCTGCAACAGCGACCCTGCGGCCGAGAGGAGCAGCTTGCCCGGATTGACGATCATGCTCCCGGCGCTGTTGGTCCAGCCGGCCGACCCGCTCAGCGTAATCGACGGATAGAGGGCCGAGCGGGCGGCGTTCGTGGCGTAGAACGACTGCATGAGCGAGTATTCGGCGCTGCGAACGTCGGGACGGTTCGAGAGCATCTGTACGGGAACGCCTACGGCGAGATCCATGGGCAGCTCCTGCTGATCGAGCCGTCCGCGCTCGATCTCGTGCGGCGTCTCGGCCAGGATCGAGCAGAGACTGTTCTCGGCCTCGCGGATCGAATATTCGATGTCGCGCAGCGAGGCGACGATTGCATAGTAGGAACCTTCGTACTGGGCGACGCCGGCCTCGTTGGTCATGCCGGCCTCCTTCAAGGCCCGCATCGTGCGGATACTCTCCTCCCACTTCTCGGCCGTCTGGCCCGTAACCTCGTACTGGCTGTCGAGCATCAGCAGCGTGTAGTAGAGGTTCGCCACCGAAGCGATGAGCTGCGTCTTGACCGCCTGCTCGTACTCCTGGCTCTGGAGGTAGAGCGCCTTGGCGCGGCGCTTGGCATTGGTCAGACCGCCGAAGATGTCGATCTGCCAGCTGGCCGTAACGGGAATCGAATAGGTCTTCGTCGCCGGGGAGTTGTCGAAGCTGCTGATCGATCCCTGCGGGGCGAAGTTGAACGAAGGCAGATAGGCCAGGCGGGCCGATTTGAGCGTGGCCTCGGCCTCCTTGACGCGCCACTGTGCCGACTGCAGGTCGGTGTTGTTCTCCAGTGCCCGGCCGATGAGCGTGCGCAGGCAGGGGTCGGAGAACATCTCCTGCCACGAGATGTCGCCGATGGTCGTCGTGTCCGCCGTCTCGGCCGTCCCGTAGAGGCCGTCGGTCTGAATCTCGGGCCGCGAGTAGTTCTTATAGATGCCGCAGCTCGTCATGGCGGCTGCCAGGCAGATAATCAGTATCTTTTTCATGTGTTTATTCCTCCTCTTTCTCGTTTTTAACTTCTTCGAGCTCGGCACGCAGGGACCACTGCGGATCGGGATCCAGCTCCAGCGGCTTGAGCTTCTCCTGGAGGGTTTCGAAGACGATGAACAGCGTCGGTACGAGGAACAGCAGGGCCAGCGTACCCACGATCATACCGCCCACGACGCCCGTACCGAGGGTCGAGTTACCGTTGGCACCCGCACCGGTCGAAACGACCAGCGGCAACATACCGAGTACGCAGGTGAGCACGGTCATCAGCACCGGACGCAGACGGGCCTTGGCGGCCGATACGGCGGCCTGCGTGAGGCTCATGCCGGCGCGGCGTCGGTCGGCGGCGTACTCCGTGATCAGGATGGCCGTCTTCGACAGCAGACCGATCAGCATGATGATACCCGTCTGGAGGTAGATGTTGTTCTCGAGTCCCATGATCTTGGCGAAGAGGAACGAACCCATCAGACCGCACGGCACGGCCAGGATCACGGCGAACGGAATCAGGTAGCTCTCGTAGAGGGCGCTCAGGATGAGGTAGATGAACAGCAGACAGATACCGAAGATGATCAGCGTGTTGCTTGTCGTCTGGGACTCCTCGCGGGTGATGCCGTCGAACTCGTATCCGTATCCCTTCGGAAGTACCTGGGCGGCGACTTCGCGGATGGCGTTGATCGCGTCTCCCGAGGAATAACCGTCAGCGGCCGTACCCTGCACGGCGATCGAGTTGTAGAGGTTGAATCGGTTGAGCACATCCGAGCTGTACACCTTCTCCATCTCCACGAATTCACCTACGGGAGCCATTTCTCCCGAGTCCGTGCGGACATAGATATGGTTGAGCGACTCGAGGTCGAGACGGTCCTCGGCGCGTGCCTGGAGCACGACGTAGTACATCTTCGAGAAGCGGTTGATGTACGAGGCGTACTGACCTCCGTAGTATCCCGAGATGGTCGAAAGGATCGTCGAGGGCGAGAGTCCGGCCCGCTTGGCCTTCGCCGCATCGATGCGGACCATGTACTGCGGGAAGTTGATGTTGAACGACGAGTAGGCGCGTTCAATCTCCGGGCGCTGGTTCAGGGCGCCGACGAACTGCTGGAATACCTTGTAGAAGTCGGTCAGCTCGCCGCCGGCGCGGTCCTGCAGGTGCATCGAGAATCCGGAGGTCGATCCGTAACCCGAAATCATCGGCGGAGCCACGGCGAAGATCGTGGCGTTCTTGATGTCGGCCGTGCGGGCGTAGATCTGTCCGATGACGGCGTGTACCTCGTCTTCGGGGTTGGGTCGCTCGTCCCAGTTCTTCAGCTTGACGATACCCATGGCGTAGGAGGAGCCGGCCGCCGAGGCGATCATGTTGAAACCGGCGGTCTCCATGGCGTTCTCGACCTGGGGGATATCCGCGATGCGGTCGGCCACCTCTTCGAGCACCTTGTTGGTCTCTTCGAGCGACGTACCCGGAGAAGTCGTTACGTTCACCATGATGGTTCCCTGGTCCTCATCGGGCACCAGACCTGTCTTGGTCGTGTTCATCAGCAGGACGAGGGCTGCGATGGCCAGAGCGAAGGTGGACCACATGAGCCACTTGTGCTTGATGAAGAGCATCACGCCGCGCTTGTATTTGTTCACCAGGGCGCCGAAGGCCACGTTGAACGTTTTGCGGAACCGTGCGGCGAAGTTGTCCTTCATCTCGCCGTTCTCATCGAGATAGGGTTTCAGAATCAGGGCGCAGAGGGCCGGCGAGAGCGTCAGTGCGTTGATGGCCGAAATACCTACGGCTACGGCCATCGTAATACCGAACTGTGTGTAGAAGACACCCGACGTACCGCCCATCATGGCGACGGGGATGAACACGGCCATGAAGACCAGCGTCGAGGTGATGATGGCAGACGTAATACTCGACATGGCGTCGATGGTGGCCATGTACGAGGACTTGTATCCGGCGTCGAAGCGCGCCTGCACCGCTTCGACGACGATGATGGCGTCATCGACCACCGTACCGATAGCCAGCACCAGGGCGAAGAGCGTCAGCAGGTTGATCGAGAATCCGGCCACGGCGAGGAAGGCGAAGGTACCGATCAGCGATACGAGGATCGAGACCGTCGGGATCAGCGTCGAGCGGATATCCTGCAGGAAGACGTATACCACGAGCACCACGAGGATGATGGCCTCGAAGAGCGTCTTGAGCACCTCGTTGATCGAGGCGAAGAGGAAGTCGTTCACGCTGTGCAGGTGGGCGATGGCGATGCCTTTCGGCAGGTCGGCCTCCACTTCGGCGAGCAGTTCATTGACCTGGTTCACGACCTCGGTGGCGTTCGAGCCGGCGGTCTGGAAGACCATCGTACTGACGCCCGGGTGTCCGTTCGTCTTGCCGACGTAGGAGTAGGATTCACGGCCCAGTTCGATGTCGGCGACATCCTTCAGGCGGAGTATCGTACCGTCTTCCTGCGAACGGATGACGATGTTCTCGAACTCTTCGGGAAGGGTCAGACGGCCCGAGTACTTCATCGTATACTGGAAAGCGTTCTGGGAGTTTTCGCCCAGCGAGCCGGTCGAAGCCTCGATGTTCTGTTCGGCCAGCACGGCGGTGATGTCCGAAGGCATGAGCTTGTACTGGGCCATGACGTCGGGTTTGAGCCAGATACGCATCGAGTAGTCGGCACCCAGCGTGAAGGCCTCGCCGACACCCGGGATACGGACGATACGCGGTTCGATGTTGATCTTCGAGTAGTTGGCCAGGAAGCCCTCGTCATAGGAGTCGTCGGGACTGTAGAGCGAGAAGATCTTGACCATCGAGGTCTGGCGCTTCATGGTGGTAACACCGATCTGCGTAACCTCGGACGGGAGCTGTCCGGTAGCGGTCGAAACCTTGTTCTGGACGTTCACGGCCGCCATGTCGGGGTCGGTACCCTGTTTGAAATAGACGCTGATGGAGGCGGAACCTGCGGCTGCGGAGGAGGTGATGTAGGTCATGTTCTCCACACCGTTGATGGCCTCCTCCAAAGGTACGACCACCGATTTCTGAATGGTCTCGGCGCTGGCTCCCGGATAGGAGGCGCGCACCATGACCGTCGGAGGCGCGATGTCGGGGTATTGCTCCACCGGCAGCGACAGAAGTCCGATGATACCGGCGATTACGATGACGATAGAAACGACCGACGCCAGTACGGGCCGTTCAATAAAATGCTTGAGTGTCATGGGTTATTCCTCCTTATCGTTTTGAGTTTGAGCGGCAGCCTCTCCATTCTGGGCAGCCTCTTCGGGCTGTGTGGCTTCGCCGTTCTGTACAGCATCTTCGCTGCCGGTTTCAGCCGGTGCGGCAGCCGTCTGACCCTTGGGAACGATCGGCGTACCCTCGCGCAGCATGGCTACGCCTTCGCTGACAATGACCTCACCCGGCGTGAGACCTGCTGTAACGATGAAATCCCGGCCGTTCGAAACCTTCTCGACTTCGATCATGACCGATACGGCCTTTCCGTCCTCGAGTTTGTAGACATATCGTTTGTCCTGGAGTTCGTAGGTTGCCGTCTGCGGGATGACAATGCTGTTTTTGTAGATCGTCGGGACGATGACTTCACCGGCCGATCCGCTCAGGAGCAGGCCTCCGGCGTTGGGGAATGCGGCCCGGCACTGTACGCTGCCGGTCGTGGCATCCACAACGCCGCTGATCGACTCTATGCGTCCCGGTTGATCGTATATCGTGCCGTCGTTGAGCTTGAGCTGTACGTCGGGCATATTCTTGATCGTCTCGGCGATCGAGCCGTAGCGGCGCGACATTTCAAGCATCTGCTTGGCGGTCATCGAGAAGTAGACGTACATCGTCGAGTTGTCCGAAACGGTGGTCAGCGGCTGGGGAATCGAGGCGCTGACCAGGGCGCCGACACGGTACGGGAGCGTACCTACGACACCGTTCGACGGAGCCTTCACCACCGTATAGGAGAGGTTGTTGGCGGCATTGACCTGCTGGGCTTCGGCCTGTGCGAGCTGTGCCTTGGCGGTGAGCAGGTTGTTCTGGGCCGTCTGCAGGTCGAATTTGGAAACGACATTCTTGGCGAAAAGCTCCTTCTTGCTGTCGTAAGTCAGTTGTGCGGTGGCGACGCTGGCTTCAGCTACGGCGACATTGGCTTCGGCGGTCTGCAGGGCTGCCTTGTAGGGCACCTGGTCGATGATGAAGAGCGTCTGACCTTTCGAGACTTTCTGACCTTCGGTAACGCAGAGTTCGGAGATCGTACCCGATACCTGAGGGTAGATGGCGATATCCTGGCGGCCTTTGATGGTCGCGGCGTTGTTGATCAGAATTTCGCAGTCGGAGGTTGCGACGGTGATCACGGCGTATTGGCCGGGGCCCATTGCCGTCGGGGCCTGCTTGCAGGCGACGGCTGTCAGGCAGCTTGCCACGAGGGCAGCTTTCACGAATGTTTGCTTCATAATGACTTTTTCTTTATGATAATAATACTAAAAAACTTTTCCCGGTGCAAAAGTACCCTATTATAACGCTTCCGTGGTCTTGATATTGCGAATAGTGTTGGTAAAAATCGGAATAAAATATGTACTTTTTTGTAAAATATCCTTAAATTTGTTCGAAAAAAGAATTTGTATGGACCTTCTTAATCCGATAATCACCACATCCGAAGAGCAATTCGTGGTCGGGGAGTCCGACTTGACATTCTTCGACAACCGGGCATGCCGCACCGAGGGAGGTGCGCTGCTCTACTGCCGGAACGGTCAGGCTACGGCCATCGTGGACCAGTGCCAGTGCCAGGTATTTCCCGAAACGGTTCTGCTGTTGCTCCCCGGGGCGATCTTTATGCTGACGGATCGGTCGAATGATTTTCGCGTAACGTTCTGTGCCTTTTCGATCAATCTCTTTTCGGAAGCGGCCTTTCGGCTTGATCCGATGTTTTTCGGAGCTTTGCGCAAACAACCGGTCTTCCGGCTTCAGCAGCAGCTTGCGGAGGGCGTTTCGATCTGGTTCAAGATGGCGGAGTACACCTACCGGGACCGGGAGAATATGTTTCGCAATACGATCATCCGCAACCGTCTGCAGAACCTGTTGCTCGAATCGTTCGACAAGATGCAGCGCTACCGCACCCATCGACCCGAATCGGCCGAGACCACTACGCGTCAGACGGAATTGTTTCACCGGTTCGTATCGCTCGTGCATGAACATTGTTCGCGTGAACGTGAGGTTACGTTTTATGCCGATCGTCTCTGCATATCGACGCGTTATCTTTCGACGATTGTGCGGAGTGTCGCGCAGACGACGGCCAAGGAATTTATCGACCGGGCCGTGGTCCTTGAGATCAAGATGCTGTTGAAATCTTCCGATGTGTCGGTTCAGGAGATCGCCTATCGGCTCCATTTCCCCGATCAGTCGTATCTGGGTCGCTTCTTCAAGAAGCATACGGGGGAATCCCCCACCGAATACCGGAGTACGACGAAATAACCGCATCCCGTCCCGATATCCGTATTGCGGCCCGGCGAATCTCCGGGCTGACTGACTCACGCAGGGACCGTGTCGATGAAAAAAGCGGCGGACGCTTGGCGGATTTAAAAAAAACGCCTATATTTGTTTCCGCACAGGTTTCCGAGCGGCATCCGTATATCGGACCGCTGCAAGGAATGAAAAGGGAACGCAGTGAGAATCTGCGACAATGCCCGTTGCTGTGAGTTCCTGCCCCGGAAGGGGTACGAGCGATTCCGCCATCTTTAGCCACTGGCCGCCGGGCCGGGAAGGCGCGGAATCGGAACAAGTCAGAAGACCTGCCTGATGCGTTTATGTCGTGATTGGTAGCCTGCGGGATTACGGGCGGAGATCAAAACGAGAATTATTCCCTGCTGTCCGGCCCTTTTCCGGTATGTGAAGCGAAGGCTTGCCAGGTATGCGGATCTCTGTTTTGAGTTCGGTCGTGCCGTATCCCGCCGGGATGAGAATGTCGCAGATGCGGCCGAACGGGGTTCCGCGGATCCGGCGGTGCGGAGATTGGTATAAGTATAAGTGTGCGTTGCCTGCCTTGCAACGGCGCCTGTCCGGACCCTGCGGAACCTGCATTTCGGGCGAATGCGGCTCCGGTCCGGCTTTTGGCCGGTAAGGGATCGGTCCGGTTTCCCGGACCGATCTTTTTTTGGACTCTTCAACGCTTCCTGCAGGTGTCGTTTTCCTGTCCGATCGCATTTTTTGTGTGAAAAAATTTGGAAGGGAAGATAATTATTCCTTATTTTGCAAACAGTTTTGTTAAATATATTTGTTAATACGGGATTTCTATGACAAAATCCGCTCATAACAAGGAACATGCGATTCTGGAGGCTGCCGAACGGGAGTTTTTGACCAAAGGATATGCCGGGGCGCGCACGACGTCGATCGCCGAGGCGGCCGGGGTAACCCACGCCATGCTGCACTACTATTTTCGGACGAAGGAGCACATCTTCGAGCGCATTCTCGACGAGAAGATGCAACTGATGGGCGAATCGGTGCTGGCGGCCTTCGGTGAACCGGGTCTGCCGCTGCTTGAGCGGTTGCGCAACGGCATCGAGCGGCATTTCGACTTCATTGCGGCGAATCCCGATCTGCCGCGGTTCATTGTCAATGAGGTTCTCATGCACCCGGACCGTTATGAACTCATGCGGCAGGGTATCGAGCGACTCACGAGCGTGATGTTTTCGGAGGTGCAGCAGGCACTGGACGAATCGGCTGCCCGGGGGCTTACCGAGTCGGTGGATGCCCGGATGCTGCTGCTCGACATCATTTCGCTCAATATTTTCCCGTTCATCGCCTATCCGATTCTCGAACCCATTCTGGGCGACCTGACAGCGGATCGGGAGTTTTTTTTCCGGCTTCGCCGACAGGAGACGATCGAGGCGATCATGCGGCGGATTCAAAAACATTGAACCATGAAACGGATACTGATACTCGGTGCCGCCCTGTTCGGCACCTTCGGAATGCAGGCGCAACCCACGCTTGACCGGTGCCGTGCAATGGCCCGGGAGCACTACCCCGAGATTCGACAATATGATCTGATCCGTCGTACGGCCGACTATACCCTGTCGAATGCCCGGCGGGAGTGGTTGCCGCAACTTACGCTTTCGGGGCAGGCGACCTGGCAGAACGATGTTCCGGAGTTTCCCGAGCAGATGACGGGCCTTCTGGCCGGTCAGGGGTTGGATATCCCCGGATTGCGCAAGGATCAGTACCGGGTGCAGCTGGAGGTGAGCCAGACGCTTTGGGACGGCGGCAAGTCGGCCGCCGACCGGCAGATCGCCGAAGCGGAGGCCGCCGAGCAGGCCCGGGCGACCGATGTGGACCTCTATGCGCTCGAAGGGCGTGTGGACGACCTCTATTTCGGCATTCTGCTGCTCGACGAGCGGATTGCGCAGACGCGCCTGACGATCGACCTGCTGCGGAGCAATCTCGACAAGGTCCGTTCGTTGCAGCGCCACGGTGTGGCGATGCAGCACGATGCCGACGCCGTGGAGGCCGAGCTGCTCTCCGCGGGACAGCAGCTTGCGCAGATCGGAGCGATGCGTGCGAGCTACCGCCGCATGCTGGAGCTTTTCATCGGCACGCAACTGGGCGATGTCCCCCTGCTGCGGCCCGAAGTCGCGGAAGTTCCGGACGGGGAATCGGCACGTCCCGAGCTGCAGCTCTTCGATGCGCGTATCGACCGCCTGACGGCCCGCGAGCGGCTGGTGAGGGCTGCAACGAGACCCCGTTTCGGGCTCTTTGCACAAGGGTATTACGGCTATCCGGGACTGGATTACTTCGGCAGCATGATGGCCTCCGACTGGACATGGAATGCCGTTGTAGGGATCCGCATGAGTTGGAACATCGGCGGGTATTATACGAAGCGGAACACGCTCAAAACGCTCGATGCTACGAAACGGCAGGTTGAGGTGCAGCGGGATATTTTCCTGTTCAACAACCGTTTGGAGCGCACGGAAAACGACGGGGAGATCGTACGCCTGCGCCGGGCTTTGGCCGATGACGACCGCATCGTGCAACTGCGCCGCTCGGTTCGTGAAGCCGCCGAATCGCAGCTGCGCAACGGTGTGATCGACACGAACGACCTGCTGCGCAAGATCACCGACGAGAGCCGTGCCGCCATAGCCCGCAGCAGCCGGGAGATCGAACTGCTGAAAGCGATCTATGAACTGAAACACACGATAAACCGATGAAACGTATTCTGTTTTTTGCCCTGGCCGCCGCGGCCGCCGCATGCGGCCGTGAAACGGATTTTGATGCTACGGGAACCTTCGAGGCCACGGAAATCACCGTCTCTGCAGAGGCGTCGGGACGCATCCTGCGCTTCGATGCCGAAGAGGGCGACCGCCTGGAGGCCGGTCGGCCTGTCGGCGAGATCGATACCGTGCAGCTCTGGCTGCAGCGGCGGCAGCTCGAACGCCGGCAGGCCTCGGTACGTTCGGGACGTCCCGATGTGGAGAAACAGTTGGCGGCCCTGCGCGAGCAGATCGCCCAACAGCAGACCGAGCGGCGCCGTGTCGCAAGCCTGCTCGAGGACGGCGCCGCGACGATCAAGCAACTGGACGATATCGACGCGCAGCTGAAGATTCTGCAGGGACAGCTTGCGGCCCAGCTCTCGACGCTCGAGAGCAGCGTCTCGGCAATCGACGAGAACGCCTCGGCTCTCGATCTGCAGATCGCGCAGATCGACGACCGGCTCCGCAAATGCCGCATCGCGTCGCCCGTGGCGGGCACCGTGCTGGCCAAATATGCCGAGGCCGGCGAGGTGGTTGCCGCGGGGCGTCCGTTGATGAAGGTCGCCGATCTGGAGACGCTCTACCTGCGGGCCTACTTCACCTCGGAGCAGTTGGCCGGCCTGTGCCTCGGCGACGAGGTGGTCGTAACGGCCGATTTCGGCGGAGATGCCCGCTTCGACTATCCGGGCCGGATTACCTGGATCGCCTCCGAGAGCGAGTTTACGCCCAAGACGATCCAGACGCGCGATTCGCGGGCCAATCTGGTCTATGCCGTGAAGATCGCCGTCCGCAACGACGGCCGGTTGAAAATCGGACTTTACGGGGAGGTGCGCCTCGCCGGCGAATAATACCCTGCTGTCATGGATGCCGCCATCAAGGTTCAGGGCCTGACCAAGCGTTACGGAACACTCACGGCGCTCGACGACGTCTCGTTCGAGGTGCGCCGGGGCGAACTGTTCGGGTTGATCGGTCCCGACGGCGCGGGCAAGACGACCCTCTTCCGGCTGCTGACGACGCTCTTGACGCCCGATGCGGGAAGTGCGTCGGTCGATGGCCTCGACATCGTGGCCGACTACCGGGCCATCCGACGCCGGGTGGGTTACATGCCCGGGCGCTTCTCGCTCTATGCGGATCTGACGGTTGCCGAGAACCTCGACTTCTTTGCGGCGCTCTTCGGAGTGGATGCCGCGGCGAACTACGAGCTGATCGCTCCCGTCTATCGGCAGATCGAGCCTTTCCGTACGCGTCGTGCCGGGAATCTCTCGGGCGGCATGAAACAGAAGCTGGCGCTCTGCTGCGCGCTGATCCACCGTCCCTCGGTGCTCTTTCTCGATGAGCCTACCACGGGAGTCGATGCCGTCTCGCGCAGCGAGTTCTGGGAGATGCTCGCCGGGTTGAAGGAGCGGGGCATTTCGATGCTCGTTTCGACACCCTATATGGACGAGGCGCGCCGTTGCGACCGCATCGCCCTCTGCGACAAGGGACGGCTGCTGGGGGTCGATACGCCGCAGGAGCTTGTCCGGAGTTTCGACGATCCGCTCTATGCCCTCACGGGGCCGGATCTCTATGGACTGCTCACGGCGGCCCGGCGGCAGCCCGGCGTTCGGGAGTGCTACCCTTTCGGCGCGGCGCACCATCTGGTCGCCGAACGCGGATTCGACCCCGACGGGCTGCTCCGTGCACTTTCGGCGGAGGGTTTTACCGGGGTTTCGATCCGTCCCGTTGCGGCGGATATCGAGGATGTATTCATAAAACGCATGGGTCATGAGTAAACCGATTCTCTCCGTCCGGGAGCTGACCAAACGCTTCGGGACCTTCACGGCCGTCGATCGCATCTCGTTCGATGTCGGGCGCGGCGAGATTTTCGGCTTCTTGGGTGCCAACGGCGCCGGGAAGACCACGGCGATGCGCATGCTCTGTGGTTTGAGCCTTCCCACGTCGGGCCGCGGCACGGTCGCCGGCTGCGACATCCTGCGTGAAAGCGAGGCGATCAAACGCCATATCGGCTATATGAGCCAGCGTTTCTCGCTCTACGACGACCTGACGGTGCTCGAGAACATCCGCCTTTACGGCGGTATTTACGGCTTGCGACGGCGCGAGATCCTGCGGCGGGCCGTGGAGGTGCTCCGCCGGCTCGACTTCGGCTCCGAACGCAACACGTCGGTTGGGGCCCTGCCGTTGGGCTGGAAGCAGAAACTGGCCTTTTCGGTGGCGACGTTGCATCGCCCCGAACTGGTCTTTCTCGATGAACCTACGGGAGGTGTCGATCCCCTCACGCGCCGCCAGTTCTGGGAGTTGATCTACGAGGCGGCCGCCGGAGGCACGACGCTCTTCGTTACCACGCACTATATGGACGAGGCGGAGTACTGCTCGCGGGTGTCGATCATGGTGGATGGCCGGATCTGCGCCCTGGGTGCTCCGGCCGAACTGAAACGCGAATTCGGGGCGGCATCCATGGACGAAGTGTTCCGCCTGCTGGCCCGCGGAGCCAAACGCAGTGAATGATATGGGAGGATTCTGGTCATTTGTCAAAAAGGAGACGCTGCACATCCTGCGTGATCCGCGTACGATGCTCATCGTGCTCGGCATGCCCGTCGTGCAGCTGCTGCTGTTCGGTTTCGCCATCTCGACCGAGGTGAACAACATCGATGTGGCCATCGTTGCGCCGCACCCTTCCGAGGCTGTGCGCCAGTGCGTCGCCCGCCTGGAGGCGAACCCTTACTTCACCCTGCGGGGCGGTATCTCCGGAGCGGAGATCGACCGTACGCTGCGCCGCGGCGATGCGGAGGCCGTCGTGGTCTTCGCCGCGGATTTCGACCGCCGCATGGAGCGCCTCGCACGCGGCGAGGATGGCCGGGCTGCCATCCAGCTCGTCATGGATGCCTCGAACACCAATACGGCCCTTGCGGGCGCCGCCTACCTGCGTCAGGCGCTTCTTCCGTCGCGTCCCGAGGCGCTGTCCGTGGAGACGCGCCTGCTCTACAATCCGCAGATGAAGAGCGCCTACAACTTCGTTCCGGGCATCATGGGACTGATCTTCATCGTCATCTGCGCCATCATGACCTCCGTGTCGATCGTGCGCGAGAAGGAGACCGGCACGATGGAGGTGCTGCTCGTCTCCCCCGTGCGGCCGATCCGCATCATTCTGGCCAAGATGATCCCCTACTTCGTTCTTTCGTGTCTGGATCTGGTTACGATCCTGCTGCTGGCCCGTTATGTGCTGGGAGTTCCGATGTCGGGCAGCATCGTCGGCATCGTCTCCACGTCGCTGCTCTACCTGGCCCTCGCCCTGGCCCTCGGGCTCTTCATTTCGACGACGGCCGACCGTCAGATTACGGCGCTCATTATCTCGACCATGCTGATGCTCCTGCCGCTGATCATGCTCTCGGGAATGGTCTTCCCGATCGAGAACATGCCGTGGATCCTGCGCACGCTTTCGTGCATCATCCCGGCCCGCTGGTATATCGACGCCATCCGCAAGCTGATGATCGAGGGGCTCCCCTTTGCGGCCGTCGCCCGGGATTTCCTCATCCTTGCGGGCATGACCCTCGCGCTGGTCGTCGTCGCCCTGAAGAAGTTCAACGATAAACTCGAATGACCATGCGTACACTTTTCGTCTTGCTCGACAAGGAGTTCCGGCAGTTTTTTCGCAACCCGTTCCTGCCGCGGATGGTCATCCTCTTTCCGGTGATGGTGATGCTCGTCATGCCGTGGGTTACGACGATGGATATCCGGCATATCGGCGTCGCGGTCGTCGATCTTGACCGTTCGGAGGCGTCGCGGCGCATCGTGCAGAAGATCCGGGCTTCGGAATATTTCACGCTCGACGGCCTTTCGGAGAGTTATGCCGCGTCGCTGGAGGACCTGGAGGCGGGGCGTGTCGATGCCATTCTGGAGGTTCCCGACGGTTTCGGCGAGTCGCTCGTCGGAGAAAGTCCCGCCCGGCTCCGCATCGCCGCCAACGGTGTCAATGCCACGAAGGGATCGCTCGGTACGCAGTATTTGGTGCAGACGGTCTCGTCGGCCGTTGCGGAATTGCGCGACGAACGGGGTCTTCCGCCGGCGACGGACCCCGTCGTTGTCGAGAATCGCTACAATCCGACGCTCGAATACCGCAACTACATGATCCCCGCGTTGATGATCATGCTGATGATCATGATCTGCGGCTTCCTCCCGGCCCTGAATCTGGTGGGCGAGAAGGAGACGGGCACCATCGAGCAGATCAACGTAACGCCTGTCGGTTCGTTTACCTTCACGCTGGCCAAGCTGATCCCCTACTGGATCATCGGTCTGGTGGTGCTGACGCTGGCCATGCTGCTGGCGGCTGTGATCTACGGCCTGACGCCGGTCGGATCGCCCGGATGCATCTATTTGGCCGCCGTCCTCTTTATTTTCGTCATGTCGGGCTTCGGCATCAACGCCGCGAACTTCTCCGATACGATGCAGCAGACCATGTTCGGGATGTTCTTCTTCGTGATGATCTTCATTCTGATGAGCGGTCTCATCACGCCGATCTCCTCGATGCCCGAGTGGGCGCAGCGGATCACCTGGTTCCTGCCACCCCGCTACTTCATCGACATCATGCGGGCCGTCTACCTGCGGGGCGCCGCGTTGGCGGACCTGCGCTTCGAATACGGCATCCTGCTGCTTTTCGCCGTGCTGTTCAACCTTGCCGCGGCCCTCACCTACCGCAAACGCTCCTGAAGCTGCGACCGGCAGTCCGAATGATACGCCGAACGGATCATGCATCGCCGGATTCGGCGGCAGGTATCGGAAATTTCGTATATTTGCTTTGTCGGAGAAAGGTTTTCTCCGACCGGTAAATACATTGAACATGAAACGAATGAATCTGATGCTGGCGGTTGCGGCCGCCGGCGTTCTTGCCGCTCCGCAGCCGGCAGGGGCCTGCACGGGAATCACCCTGCGTTCGGCGGACGGGGCACATGTCGTCGCCCGGACGATCGAATGGGGCGGCAGCGATCTGAACAGCCGCTATGTCGTCGTGCCGCGCGGCTATGCGCAGCGCTCCTTCACGCCCGGCGGACAGGAGGGCATGCGCTTTACGGCCCGCTACGGCTATGTGGGCTTTGCGGTCGAACGTGAGGAGTTCGTGGCCGAGGGACTCAACGAGGAAGGCCTGTCGGCCGGACTCTTCTATTTCCCCGGGTACGGCGCCTATGAACCCTACGATGCGGCCCGCAACGCCGAGAATATCGCCGACCTGCAGCTTGTGCCGCTCGTGCTGGGCTCGTGCCGCACGATCGACGAGGTGAAGGAGCTTCTCGCGAAGGTCTGCGTCATCGGTATCGATCCCCGGGCTTCGACCGTCCACTGGCGTTTTACGGACCTTTCGGGACGTCAGGTAGTACTTGAGATCATCGACCGGAAGCCCGTCTTCTATGAGAACGAACTGGGCGTGCTGACCAACTCCCCGGGCTTCGAGTGGCAGCTCACGAATCTGAACAACTACGTCAATCTCCATGCGGGCGGCGCCGAAGCGCATCCGATGGGCGGCATTTCGCTCGCAGCGTTCGGTGCCGGCAGCGGCATGCTGGGGCTTCCGGGCGACGTTACGCCTCCGTCGCGTTTCGTGCGTGCGGCCTTTTTCCAGACTACGGCACCGCAGCAGGCTACGGCACTCGAAGCCGTGCTGCAGGGTTTTCAGATCCTTACCAACTTCGACATTCCGATCGGCGTGGAGTTCCCTGCCGGACAGATTCCCGCCGATATTCCGAGCGCCACGCAGTGGACTTCAGCCACGGACCCCGTGAACCGTGTAATCTACTACCGTACGATGTACAACAGCGCCATCCGTTCGATCGACCTGCAGCAGATCGACTTCTCGAAGGTGGCGTACCGCTCCGAACCGCTGGACGATGTCCGGCAGCAGCCCGTCTGCCCGATTCGGGTCCAATAAATACGATTCGGTTGCCGATCGAAAAAGGGCCGCCCGAATCCCGGGCGGCCCTTGCCGTTTCTGTCGTGAATCTACCCTATTCGAAATCGGGGAATTCGATCGTTTCGCTCTCCTCGTTCCAGTCGGTGATCGTGAAATCATCGGGATTTCCCTCCGAGATGATCGAGCCGATCACGATATTGAGCGTGAGGAGCGTATTGGCCGAGAGCGACGATCCGAGCGCCTGGCTCAAGTGGTGGATCGAGTTGTCGGCCAGCGTGATGTAGATATCCAGCGTCGGGTTCGGGGCCGACGGGAAGAGCATGACCGTCGGGTTGCTCATCGTCGTGCCGTCTTCCGATTTCGTGAGACTGAAGCGCACGGTTTTCGTTTGGTTTACCGGCTCGGCGGTGTAGAAATTCAATTTCTCGGCGATGCTTCCGATCTGAATCTTCACATCCTTGATGTTGTCTCCGAACGGGGCGTTGTTCTTCTGTGTGAGATTGACGATCAACCCGGCGCTTACCCGGTAGAGCGATGCATGGAGGCTCTCGGTGCCGACCTTTGTCTCCGCGACGGCATGTACCAGATCGAATACCGGTTTGTAGGTTCCGTCTCCGTAGGGACGCAGGCTGAAATAGAGTGTCGAGAGATCGACGCCTTCGGTAATTCCCGGCTCGCTCATTTCGGGCGCGTTGTCGATCGGCTCCTCGTGTTTGGGCGTACCCCAGTAAACCATGTTGTAGTTTCCTATCGGAAGGTGGATCAACCGGTTGTTCTCTCCGAACACATCACCCTGGACGATGGTGTAGAATCCGCTGAAGACGGAGAGTTTGCCATTGTAGTAGTTGCCGAAGAAGTCGGAGGTTCCCGCAACGCAGGGGAAGACCTCGAGAATACCGGTGAACGGGGCGTCCTGCGCCACCTGTTCGGTGATGCGGGCCGTAATGGCCGGAGTTACCAGATTGTCTTCGGTCCCGTTTCCGGAATCCCCGTTCCCGTTGTTATCGTCGTCGGAGCAGGATGCGGCGAAGAGAAGGAGCCCGAATGCTCCCAGAATCATTTTTTTCATAACCTCGAAATTTTTTGATGGATCGGTTTATGTACGGATCCATGCATAAGTTGTACCAAAGTTTCCGAGGTTCGCGGCCTTGTGCCGGTATGAGCTTCGCCCTGATGCGGCGTTATTGCCGGATCGGTCCGAAGTCCGCGCCCGAGGGCCGCTGGTAGATGCGCAGCCCGAATCGGGGCAGCGAGGCGATGAGGTGGTCGAGGATCGTATTCTGGAGCATTTCGAAGGGCAGCCAGTCGGTCTGCTTCGAGAAACAGTAGATCTCTACGGGAATCCCTTCGGCGGTGGGCTGCAGGATGCGCACCATGCGGAGCATCTCCGGATGGATGTCGGGCAGCGTCGCGAGGTAGTGCATCGCATAGTTGCGGAAGAAGCGGAGGTTCACCGTATCCTGCTCCTCGCAGGGAGCGGCCTCCCACCCCTCTTCGGCGAAGCGGGCCAGCTCCTCGGGGGTGCAGAAACGTACCGATGCGGCGTCGATCAGCAGCGACCGCTTGATACGGCGTCCGCCGCTTTCGCGCATGCCGCGCCAGTTCTGGAACGAGTCGCTCACCAGCGCATAGGGCGGGATCGTCGTGATGGTCTTGTCGAAGTTCTGGACCTTTACCGTGGTCAGCGATACCTCGGTAACGTATCCGTCGGCGCCGTATTTCGTCATGGTGATCCAGTCTCCCGGCCGCAGCATGTCGTTGGCCGAGAGCTGGACGCCGGCCACCAGGCCGAGGATGCTGTCGCGGAAGATGAGCATCAGCACGGCCGCCGAGGCGCCGAGTCCTGCGAGGATCGTCGTGGCGTCGCGGCCGATGAGGATGCTGACGATGAGGATGCCGCCGACCAGCACCGCAACGAGCTTGACCATCTGGTAGATACCCTTGAGCGGGCGGTTGCGGAGCGTTTCGTGTTCGTTCGAGATGTCGTGGAGCGTATCCAGAACGGTTGAGATGAGCTTCAGTGCGGCCACGATCAGATAGATCATGCAGACTTTCTGAAGCACGGCCTGCAGTTCGGGCATCTTTCCGCAGGCCAGCGGCAGCAGCATGTACCAGACCAGGGGCGGAATCAGCCGTGCGGCGTCGTGCATGACCTTGTCCTTGAACAGATGGTCGTCCCAGGTCGCCTTGGTTCGGGCGCTGATGTTCTGCAGAACCGGGATAAGGAACATGCGGAAGAGTCTCGTGGCGAGGTAGGATACGAGGAGAATGCCGAGGACAATGGCGATGCGTGCACCCCACTCGGTGTATTGTTCGGCCAGTCCGCTTTCCCGGAGCAGCCGGGCTATTTCGAGATCCGGATTTTTCATGGTTTGCAGTAACTTTTGCTGCGCCCTTGCTGCGCTGCATTTCCGACAAAGGTACGACCGGAAAAACGAATCTGCAACTTTCCGTGCCGGATGGATGCGATTCCGGCCGAAGAAACGGCTCCGAAATGCTTCAAAAAGGCGGAATAATAAGAAAAATGTCTTGCATATCAACGATATGCAAGACATTTTTCCTGCCTGACCATCCCCACACTCGGGGCTTTTTGAGCGGAAAACGGGATTCGAACCCGCGACCCTCAGCTTGGGAAGCTGATGCTCTACCGACTGAGCTATTTCCGCAGTTACGGAGTACAAAGATACTCCGCTTTTCCGATATTGCAAACGCCGGCGGCGAAAAAATACCTATCCGAGGAGTTTTTCCAGCGATGCCAGGTTGCGGGGGTTCTTCAGCGCCTTGCCTTCGGGCGTGTAGAGATAGGCGACGCGCTCCTTGAAATGCTCCTCGACCTTGCTGCGAACGATCTTCATGGTGCTGTTCACCAGTCCGTTCTGTTCGGTGAAGGCCTCGTCCACGATCGCCAGACCTGCCGGCAGCCACCGTTCGGGGAACTCTCCGGCATGGGTGCCTCCTGCACGGTAGCTGTCGATCTCCGCGCCGAGCAGCTCCGCGGCCTTTGCGGCACGCTCCTCGGGTGCGATGCCCCGGGCCGCAAGTTCGCGGCGCAATGCCTCGGCATTGGGCACGACGATGGCGCCGGTGAAGGGATCCTGGTTGTTGTGGATCAGTATCTGGTCGATGTAGGGCGACTGATCCACGATCGCCTCCTCCATCCCTTCGGGGCTGTATTTCTCGCCGTCCGAGGCGATAAGCAGGCTCTTGAAACGCCCCAGCACATAGAGAAACTCGTCCTCCGAGACATAACCCATGTCGCCCGTATGAAGCCATCCGTCGCGGACGGTCTCGGCCGTTGCCTCGGGATTTTTCCAGTATCCGGCCATGACGTTCTCGCCGCGGATGACGATCTCGCCCTTCGTGCCCCGGGGAACTTCGCGGCCCTCCTCGTCGAGGATCTTCAGGTCGAGCGGGATGAGGATCTTTCCCGAAGAGCCGAAACGGTGCCAGTGGTATTTGGGCGAGTTGGTCGAAATGACGGGCGTCGCTTCCGAGAGTCCGTATCCCTGGAACATCGGGATGCCGATGGCGTAGAAGAAGCGCTGGAGCTCCGTGTCGAGCAATGCGCCTCCTCCGACGAAGAACTCCATGCAGCCGCCGAAGGCTTCGCGGACCTTGCGGAAGAGCAGCGCGTCGAAGATGCCCACGGCCGGAGCCAGCATGATGCGCCAACCGCGCCCCTTGCCGTATCCGTCCTGGTTGTAAGCATAGGCCGTGCGGAGCGCCAGGCGGAACAACCGTTCGGTGAAGCGTCCCTTGGCGCGTATCGAGCTTTCGATGTTCTTGCGGAAATTCTTGGCCAGCGCCGGCACCGACAGCAGGAAGTGCGGCTGCACCTCGCGGATGTTCTGCGGGATGTTCTTGAGCGTCTCCATGGGGGTGGCCCCGATCTGCACGGTCGCTACCGAGGCGCCGCAGGCGATCATGATGTAGAACCCTACGACATGGGCGAAACAGTGGTCCAGCGGCAGGATGATGAGCGTGCGGTAGTGCGGCGGGATGTCGATGCGCGAGAGCGACTGCTCGACATTGGCCGTATAGTTGCGGTGCGTGAGCACGACACCCTTCGGGTCGGCCGTCGTTCCCGAGGTATAGGTGATCGTTGCGTAGTCGTCGTTCCGGATGGCCTGTCCGATGCGGAGGAACTCCTCGCGGTTTTTGGCCAGGTATTCGCGGCCCAGCCGCTTGAGGGTGCCGAAGGCGGTCTCCCCCGCTTCGAGGGGCAGGTGCCCGAAGACGATGATATGCTCGACCTGCGGCAGTTCGTGCCGGATGCGGCGGATCTTCGGCAGCTGGTATTTCGAGACGAAAAGCGCCTTGACCTCGGCGTGGCGCAGGCGGAAGAGCAGGTCGTTCGACTCCTCGAGCTTCACCGAGAGGGGTACGCTGATGGCTCCGGCGTAGAAGAGGCCCAGCTCGGAGATGATCCAGGCGTTGCAGCCTTCGGAGAGGATCGCCACCTTGTCCCCGGGGCGGATCCCGAGGGTCGTGAGGCCGGCTCCGACCTCGAGGGCCTGTTCGCGGGTCTCGGCATAGGTTGTGGGCTCGAATTTCCGGTGCCGTTTTTCGAGCAGGAAGGTCTTGGCGCCGTAGCGGGCCACGGACTCCTCGAACAGGTCGATGATGGTTCTTTTCATGGGTGCGGGGGTTAGGTTCTGCTCAATCCATTTTCAGCACGGCGAGGAAGGCCGACTGCGGCACCTCGACGTTGCCGATCTGGCGCATGCGCTTCTTGCCCTTCTTCTGCTTTTCGAGCAGCTTGCGCTTGCGCGAGATGTCGCCGCCGTAGCACTTGGCCGTAACGTCCTTGCGCACGGCCTTCACCGTCTCGCGGGCGATGATCTTGGCGCCCACAGCGGCCTGGATGGCGATGTCGAACTGCTGGCGCGGGATGAGCTCCTTGAGCTTCTCGCACATCTTGCGTCCGAAGTCGTAGGCGTGGTCCGTATAGGTGAGCGACGAGAGGGCATCGACCGGTTCGCCGTTGAGCAGGATATCGAGTTTTACGAGTTTCGAGAGCTGGAATCCCGTCCGGTGGTAGTCGAACGAAGCGTAGCCCTTCGAGATGCTCTTCAGCTTGTCGTAGAAGTCGAAGACGATTTCCGAGAGGGGCATGTCGAAGTTCACCTCCACGCGGTCCTGTGTGATGAAGGTCTGGTTTTTCATCACGCCGCGCTTGTCGATGCAGAGCTTGATGACGTTGCCCAGAAACTCCGACTTGGTGATGATCTGCGCCAGGATGTAGGGCTCCTCGATCTTGGCGATCTTCGTGATTTCGGGAAGTCCCGAAGGGTTGTGCACCTCGACGACCTCGCCCTGCGTGGTTGTAACGCGGTAGGAGACGTTCGGCACGGTGGTGATGACATCCATGTCGAATTCGCGGTAGAGGCGCTCCTGGATGATCTCCATGTGGAGCAGCCCGAGGAATCCGCAGCGGAATCCGAATCCGAGGGCCAGCGAGCTTTCGGGCTCGAACGTCAGCGAGGCGTCGTTGAGCTGCAGCTTTTCGAGCGAGGCGCGCAGGTCCTCGTACTGGTCCGCCTCGACGGGATAGACGCCGGCGAAGACCATGGGCTTCACATCCTCGAATCCGGCGATGGCCTCCTGCGCGGGGTTGGCTACCGAGGTGATCGTGTCGCCGACTTTCACGTCCGCCGAGGTCTTGATTCCCGAGCAGATATACCCCACGTCTCCGGCGCGGATCTCGTCGCGGGGCTGCATCTTGAGCTTCAGCACGCCCACCTCGTCGGCGTCGTACTCGCTCCCGGTGTTGAAGAACTTGACGTGCTCGCCCTTGCGGAGCGTGCCGTTGAAAACGCGGTAATAGGCGATGATGCCCCGGAAGGGGTTGAACACCGAGTCGAAGATCAGGGCCTGCAGCGGGGCGTTTTCGTCGCCCTTCGGTGCGGGGATGCGCGCGACGATCGCCTCGAGCACCTCCTCGACGCCCTGTCCCGTCTTTCCCGAGGCGAGGAGAATATCCTCCTCCCTGCAGCCGATCAGGTCGATCACCTGATCCTTCACCTCGTCGATCATGGCCGAATCCATGTCGATCTTGTTCAGCACGGGGACGATCTCCAGATCATGCCCGACGGCCAGGTAGAGGTTCGAGATGGTCTGTGCCTGAATGCCCTGCGTGGCATCGACCACGAGCAGCGCCCCTTCGCACGAGGCGATGGCACGCGATACCTCGTACGAGAAATCGACGTGTCCCGGGGTGTCGATCAGGTTGAGCGTGTAGCGCTCGCCGTCGCGGGCCGTGTACTCCATCTGTATGGCGTGGCTCTTGATGGTGATGCCCTTTTCGCGCTCGAGGTCCATGTCGTCGAGCACCTGCGACTGCATTTCGCGCTGGTTCAGCGTATTGGTCTTCTCCAGCAGACGGTCCGCGAGGGTCGATTTACCGTGGTCGATATGGGCTATGATGCAGAAGTTGCGGATATTTTTCATTGCAAACGCGTAAAAATACGGGCAAATATACGAAATATATTTGAAAATCCGGTGCGGGGCCTCCGCATCGCCTCCGCACCTGCCGTTCCGGAAGTTGGAGGATCTATTCTTGTTCGGGAATTTGTCTTTTCGGATTCAAAAAATTATCTTTGCCGCCACAAGGTTAGTAAAGTCAGAAGAATATGTTGAGCAGACACATCGCATCCAAGCTCCGGGGGCTCGAAACTCCCTTCTATCTCTACGATACGGCGCTCCTGCGCCAAACGCTCGAGAGCGTCGTCTCCGAGGCGGGCAAATTCGGCTACAAGGTCCACTACGCCATCAAGGCCAACTACGACGACCACCTGCTCGCGATCATCCGCGAGTACGGGCTGGGTATCGACTGCGCTTCGGGCAACGAACTGCGCAAGGCCGTCGAGTCGGGTTTCGCACCCGAAGGCATCGTCTATGCCGGTGTGGGCAAGCGCGACAAGGAGCTGCGCTATGCGATCGAACAGGGAATCATGGCGATCAACTGCGAGTCGATCGAGGAGCTGGAGGTGGTGAACGCTCTTGCGGCCGAGGCGGGCCGCACGACGAACGTCGCGCTGCGTATCAACCCCGACATCGACCCCCGCACGAACCACTGCATCGATACGGGCCAGGCCGACAGTAAGTTCGGCATTTCCTACGAGGAGGTGCTCGAGCATGCCGGGCGGATCAAGGCGCTCGATCATCTGAACATTGTCGGCGTGCACCTGCATATCGGTTCGCAGATCCGCGAGCTGCATGTCTTCGAAAACATGTGCCGCAAGGTCAATGTCATCGTCGCCAACCTCGAGCAGCTGGGTTTCACGTTCCGCTTCGTCGATGTCGGCGGCGGCCTGGGCGTCAATTACGACGTTCCGGAGAACGAGCCGATCCCCAACTTCGCGTCGCTGTTCTCGATCGTGCACAACCACCTCGACGTGGGCGACAAGGAGGTGCACTTCGAGTTCGGCCGTTCGATCGTCGCCGAATGCGGCGAGCTCATCACGCGTGTGCTCTTCAACAAGACCACGGCAACGGGCCGCAAGCTGGTGATCGTCGATGCGTCGATGACCGAGCTGATCCGACCGGCGCTTTATGGCTCGTACCACAACATCGAGAACATCACCTCCGAGGAGGAGGCCTTCGACAAATACACCGTCGTGGGTACGGCCTGCGAATCGACCGACGTTTTCGACGAGAACGTGGGTCTGCGCAAGACGCGCCGCGGCGACCTGCTGTCGATCAAGTCCGCCGGGGCCTACGGCATGTCGATGGCCTCGCGCTACAATCTTCACGACCTCCCGGGCGCCGTATATAGCGACGAGCTGTAGTCCGTATGTGGCTTTCGCTCGCCTTTCTTTCGGCCGCCCTGCTCGGCCTCTATGACGTTGCGAAGAAACGCTCGCTCACCGGCAATGCCGTGTTGCCGGTGCTGCTGCTCAATACGCTCTTCTCGTCGCTGATCTTCCTGCCGACGATCCTCTCCGCGGAGTTCGGTCTCGGGTGGTTCGACGCTACCCCGCTGGCCTCCGCACCGGGTACCGCACAGGCGCACCTGCTGGTACTGGTCAAGTCGTCGATCGTCCTCGTGTCGTGGATCTTCGGCTACTTCGGCATGAAGCACCTGCCGATCACGATCGTCGGGCCGATCAACGCCACGCGCCCGGTGCTGGTGCTGCTGGGCGCCCTGCTCGTCTTCGGCGAGCGACTCAATGCGTGGCAGTGGACCGGCGTGCTGCTGGCTCTTGCGTCGCTCGTGCTTCTGAGCCGTTCGGGACGCCGCGAGGGGGTCGATTTCCGCCACAACGTCTGGATCCTCTGCCTGGCCGTCGCAGCCATTACGGGCGCCGCGAGCGGCCTTTATGACAAATACATCATGTCGCGCCTCGACGCGGCCTTCGTGCAGAGCTGGTACAACCTCTACCAGCTGGGCATGATGACGGTCGTTGCGGCGCTGCTCTGGTGGCCCCGGCGCCAGGAATCGCCCTTCCACTGGAGCTGGGCTATCCCGCTGATATCGATCTTCCTGTCGGCGGCCGATTTCGCCTATTTCTGTGCACTGCGCGAGGAGGGGGCGTTGATCGCCGTCGTCTCGATGATCCGCCGGGGTTCGGTTGTCGTCTCGTTCCTCTGCGGGGCGCTGCTCTTCCACGAACGCAACCTGCGTTCGAAGGCCGTCGATCTGGCGCTAATTCTTGTCGGCATGTTCTTCCTCTGGCTGGGATCGCGGTGATTCCTCCGGCATGTCGGGCGAAAAACCGCGGTTTTTCATGTCTGCGGATCATTTCCGGGGTCGGAATGTGCCGAATGTCGGCGAAAATTTGTACCTTTGTTCGATTTTAGCAACTGATAAAACAACAACGATATGAACATTTCGTATAATTGGCTCAAACGCTATCTTCCGACCGATCTTTCGGCCGAGGAGATCGCCCGCATCCTCACGGA
The DNA here is from genome assembly GCA_019119615.1 of Candidatus Alistipes stercoravium. Taxonomy (GTDB): domain Bacteria; phylum Bacteroidota; class Bacteroidia; order Bacteroidales; family Rikenellaceae; genus Alistipes; species Alistipes stercoravium. The sequence goes on from DWWQ01000040.1 coordinate 46,233, forward strand.
CATCGGCCTCGAAGTCGAGGGTTTCGAGAAGATCGAGACCATCCGCGGCGGGCTGCAGGGTGTCGTCGTGGCCGAGGTGAAAACCTGCACGGACCATCCCGATTCGGACCACCTGCACGTTACCACGGTGGATGTCGGCTCGGGCGAGCCGCTGCAGATCGTCTGCGGCGCTCCGAACTGCCGGGCCGGAATGAAGACGCTCTGTGCCACGGTCGGCTCGGTGCTCTACCCCAACGGCGGCGAGGAGGAGTTCAAGATCAAGCGGTCGAAGATCCGCGGCGTCGAGTCGCTGGGCATGCTCTGCGCCGAGGACGAGCTGGGTGTCGGCGCTTCGCACGCGGGCATCATGGAGCTCCCGGCCGACGCCCCCGTGGGCATGCCGGCCAAGGAGTACCTGCACGTCGAGGACGACTACCTGATCCAGATCGGCCTGACGCCGAACCGCGTCGATGCCGCCTCGCATATCGGTGTGGCGCGCGACCTGGCGGCCTATCTGCGCAGCCGCGGCGAGCGGATCGAGGTCTGCTGGCCCGATGTCTCGGCCTTTGCGCCCGATACGCACGATGCTCCCGTCGAGATCCGCGTTGAGAACGCCGAGGCGGCACCCCGCTATACGGGCGTTACGGTTACGGGCTGCAAGATCGGCCCCTCGCCCGAGTGGATGCAGAACTGCCTGCGCGCCGCGGGTATCAATCCCAAGAACAATCTGGTCGATATCACCAACTTCGTACTCTTCGAACTGGGACAGCCCCTGCATGCCTTCGATCTGGCGAAGATCGAGGGCCGCAAGGTCGTGGTCCGCACGGTGGCCGACGGCACGCCCTTCGTAACGTTGGACGGCGTGGAGCGCAAGCTCACGTCGCAGGATCTGCTGATCTGCTCGGCCGAGCGTCCGATGTGCCTTGCCGGTGTCTTCGGCGGCCTGGATTCGGGTATCAGCGACACGACGACCGACGTCTTCATCGAGAGTGCCTATTTCAATCCCGTGTGGGTGCGCAAGACGGCCAAGCGTTTCGGCCTGAACACCGATTCGTCGTTCCGTTTCGAGCGCGGCGTGGATCCGAATCTGCAGGTCTATGCCGCCAAACGGGCCGCGCTGCTCATGAAGGAGCTGGCCGGAGGTACGATCGCGAGCGACATTACGGACATCTATCCCGCACCGATCGGCGACTTTGTCTTCGATGTTTCGCTGCGCCGTATCAACGCCCTGATCGGCAAGGAGATTCCCGAAGCGACGGTGCGCGAGATCCTTGCCGCCCTCGAGGTGAAGATTCTCGAGGAGAAGGGCGACGGCGTACTGACCGTGGCCGTGCCGCCCTATCGGGTCGATGTGCAGCGCGAGGCCGACCTGGTGGAGGATATCCTCCGCATCTACGGATACAACAACGTCGAGCTTCCCACGCATGTGCGCTCGACGCTCTCCTACGCACCGCGTCCCGACCGGAACCGCCTCATGAACCTCGCCGCCGATTTCCTTACGGATAACGGATTCACCGAGATCATGTCCAACTCGCTTACCAAAGGCGCTTACTACGAGGGCCTCACCTCCTGCCCAGCGGAGCGTTGCGTGCGGATTCTCAATCCCTTGAGCTCCGATCTCAATGTGCTGCGCCAGACCCTGCTGTTCAACATGCTCGAGGCCGTGGCGCTGAATGCCAACCGCAGGAACGGCGACCTGAAGCTCTACGAGTTCGGCAACTGCTACTTCTACGACGAGGCGAAGCGTCAGGAGGAGGACCATCTGGCCGCCTACTCCGAGGAGTACCGCCTGGCAATTGCCGTAACGGGTGTTGCCACCCCGCAGTCGTGGAACGTGAAACCCGGGAAGGCCTCGTTCTTCACGCTGCGTGCCGTGGCCGAGAAGCTGCTCCGCCGCTTCGGTATCGACATTTACGCCCTGCAGACCGAGACGCTCGAAAGCGACCTCTTCTCCGAGGGGCTGACGATGGCGCTCAACGGCAAGGAGCTGCTGCGCATCGGTTCCGTGGCCCAAAAGATCCGCCGCCGGGTCGATGTCAAGCAGGAGGTCTACTTCCTCGAGATGAACTTCGACGCGCTGGTGCGCTCGACCAGGAAACACCGCATCACGGCTTCGGAACTCTCGAAGTTCCCCGAGGTGAAACGCGACCTGGCCCTCCTTGTGGACAAATCGGTTACCTTCTCGGCGTTGCGCGACGTGGCCTTCGCCGCCGAGCGCAAGCTGCTGCGCAGCGTCTCGCTCTTCGACGTCTACGAGGGCGACAAGCTCCCCGCAGGCAAGAAGTCCTACGCCTTGAGTTTCGTGCTGGAGGACAAGACCCGTACGCTGGATGACAAGACCATCGAGCGCGTGATGGCGAATCTGGTCAAGCAGTTCGAACAGCGCTGCGGCGCCGAAGTGCGCTCGTGATCCGGCTGCATACTTCCGATCGTGCAAAACGGCTGCTGTCGCAGGACAGCAGCCGTTTTGTTTTCCGGAAGGGGCTTACAGCGCGGGTTTGATCTCCGGGGGCATGATGACGACCATCGGCGTGCCGTTGCCGTCGGAGGTGCAGACCAGCCGCACGGCCTTCACCGGACGCTCGGGATGGAGCGTGATGGCTCCCACGTCGAGGTCGCCGGCGCGTTCGAACGTCTGTCCGTCGTACGACACCTCGGCGTAGCCGGTCAGGAACTGCATCTTCGGCAGATGGCTGTATCCCGTGCGGAGCAGCATTTCGCGGCATGTTACGGGCTCTGCGAAGGTGTAAAGCACCCAGTCGCCGTTGCGCCCCGCACGGGTCGTGTAGGCGTATCCCTTATAGGTATCGACGTTCGAGAAGGGCAGCTTCCCGTCTTCGGGCAGCGAGCTGGTGAGCTTCACGGCGGGACGGAGCATCCGGTAGTAGGACTCGTCGGCGGCATAGGGGCTGCGGCCCGTGCCCAGCACCGAGTAGAAACGGTAGAGCTGCGGCCGGTCGGTCTTCACCGGGCCCGTGTAGCGCTCCTCCTTCTCGGGGCGGTCGTCGCGCACATAGCGGATTTCGGCACCGTCGTCGGTCGAGGCGGTCAGCTGTCCTGCGGCATAGCTTACGCGCGGCGGGTAGAGCCGGTAGCGGATCCCCATGGCCGTCATGCGGGGATAGTGCTCCTCGCGCAACTCCCTGTAATAGGCTTCCCAGCCCTCTTCGTTGCCGCTCCAGGCCAGACGGGCCACGGCACAGAGGCGCGGGAAAAGCATTGCGTCGAGATAGTCGGGCCGTTCAGGGTGGTTTGCGAGGTATATCTCGCTCCAGAAGGCTCCCTGTATGCCGAGGACATGGCTCATCTGCTCCTCGGAGAACCCGGCCTTCGCGAAGTCGAACGAATAGACCTTTTCGGCGCCGAATATGCCGGCCCAGGTGTGTCCCGCTTCATGTTGCGACTGGCGCATGTCGAAATAGAAGTACTCGCCGGGCATGACGATCGTCTGATACCCCTTGGCTGTGGCGTCGAGGCATGCTTTCGTGCTCTCCCAGGCCGTTACGCGGCTGTCGCGCGTGTAGGCCCCGGTGCGTACGGCTTCGTTCCAGACGGCCGGGCGTTTGCCGTGCCGCCGCAGCATGTCGGATACGCGCTCCAGGAAGAGGTCCTCGAGCTGGTGGGGGTCGGTCATCCCCTGCTGCCGCATGAGGGCCTGACAGTCGGGGCAGCGCTGCCACTGCGACATGTTCACCTCGTCGCCGCCGATGTGGATGTACTCCGAGGGGAAGAGCGCGCAGACCTCACCCAGAATGTCCTCCAGCAGCGCATAGTTCTCCTCGCGGGCCACGCACCAGGCGTTGCGGTAGTCGTATCCGGCGGTCGCCACCGTGTCGGGGGCGTAGTTGCAGCGGATCTCGGGATGGATGGTTCCGATCGTACGGCTGTGTCCCGGAAGGTCGATTTCAGGGATTACCTCGATGTTGCGGACCGCGGCGTAGCGGACGATGTCGCGGATCTCGTCCTGCGTGTAGTAGCCGCCGTACTTCTCGTCCCACTTGCCGTAGACGGCCTTCACGGGCGAGTCGCCGCCGCGGAAACCGCCGATTTCGGCCAGCTCGGGATGCGACTTGATTTCGATGCGCCATCCTTCGTCGTCCGTGAGGTGGATGTGGAACTTATTGATATTGTGATAGGACAGGAAGTCTATATAACGTTTTACTCCCGCTGCATCGACCCATGTCCGGGCTACGTCGAGCATCATGCCGCGGTAGGCGAAACGCGGGGCATCCTCAATCTTCGCACACCCGAGTTCGGTCCCGGCGGGGATGCCCTTTTGGGCATAGACCTCGGGCGGCAGCATGCGGAACAGGGCCTGCACGCCGTTGAAGGCTCCGCCGTAGTCGCTGCTGCGTATGGCGATGTGGTCCGGGGTGATCTCCAGCCGGTAACCTTCGGCCGGGATCTCTCCTTCGGCATCAAGGACCAGCGTGATGCAGCCGTCTCCGGACAACTCCCGCTCGATGGGACATCCGAGATACGGGGCAGCGTAATCGGCCAGCTGTTGCAGCCCTTCGTCGGCCGCGAGTGTCGTTTGTTCGGAGAATGTGAAGCTCCCTTTCAGGGGCGTTTGACGTCCTCCGGCAGGTTGCGCGGAGACCGAGAGGGCGGACAGGAGAAAGACCGCCAAAAAGGATCGTTTCATCAATAAAAGGAATTTTGTGGAGTACAAAGGTAAAATTTTTCCGCCGTTTTGCTACCTTTGCAGTAAAAATAAGCCACAACATCGTATGGAAGATAAACGTTTGGAGGCTACGGCGCGTCTGCTCGAGGTGATGAACACGCTCCGTCGCGAATGCCCGTGGGATCGCGAGCAGACCTTCGATTCGCTGCGCAGCAACACGATCGAGGAGACCTATGAACTGGCCGACGCCATCACGGCCCACAACATGGAGGGCATCAAGGAGGAACTGGGCGACCTGCTGCTGCATGTGGTCTTCTATTCGAAGCTGGGAGAGGAAGAGGGCGCCTTCGATTTCGCCGATGTGGCCAATGCCCTGTGCGACAAACTGATCTATCGCCATCCTCATGTTTACGGTGATATCCATGCCAATACGCCGGCCGAGGTCAAGGAGAACTGGGAGGCGCTGAAGCTCCGCAAGAAGAACCGCAAGAGCGGTACGCTCGGCGGGGTTCCGCGTTCGCTGCCGGCGCTGGTCAAGGCCTATCGCGTCGGCGAGAAGGCCGCCGGAGCGGGTTTCGACTGGCAGCAGAAGGAGGATGTCTGGGAGAAGGTCCGCGAGGAGCTTTCCGAGGTCGAGGCCGAGATGAAGTCGGGCCGCAAGGCCGACCTCGAAGGCGAGTTCGGCGACCTGTTCTTTGCGCTCGTGAATGCGGCGCGTCTCTACGGCGTGGATCCCGAGTCGGCATTGGCACGGACCAACGAGAAGTTCATCCGCCGCTTCAATTATATGGAAGAGCACGCTGCGGCACAGGGCCATACGTTGCACGACATGACGCTCGACGAAATGGAGGCCCTCTGGCAGCAGGCCAAGACGGAGGAGACTCACAGATAAACGGAACCCAAAGAAAAACGAGTATATACTATGGCATTGATTCGTGAAGTGCGGGGACATACGCCCGTGATCGGAGAAAATACGTTCCTGGCCGAGACGGCCGTTGTGCTGGGCAATGTTACGATCGGCCGCGACTGTTCGATCTGGTACAATGCGGTGCTGCGCGGCGATGTGAACAAGATCGTCATCGGCGACCGCACGAACATTCAGGACGGTGCCGTCCTGCATACGATCTACGACAAGGCGAAGCATCCCTCGCAGACGATCATCGGCAATGACGTTTCGGTGGGCCACAACGCGGTGGTGCACGGCGCGGTGATCGAGGACAACTGCCTGATCGGCATGGGAGCCATCCTGCTCGACAACGCCCACATCCCTTCGGGTTGCATCATCGCTGCCGGGGCGCTCGTGCTGTCGAATGCGCAGTTGGAGCCCAATTCGGTCTATGCCGGGGTCCCGGCCCGCAAGGTCAAGGAGATTACGCCCGAGCAGCGGGACGAGATCGTGCGGCGCACGGCCCACGACTATATGCTCTACGCCTCGTGGTTCAAGGAGGACACGGCGGAAAAATAACCGTTCGCCATGCGGTTGCAGTCCAAATATTCCGACATCGTGCTCAACCTGCTGGTGGCCATAGCCATCAGCCTGGTGGTCAATTTCTCCTACCTGCTGCTTATGCTGGTCGAGCATAACAGCGACACCTCTCCCCTTCCGGCCGGACAACAAGTTGTCGAACGCCCGGATGCAGGTGTGCTGCGGGTCCATCTCGACGGTTACGGCTATCTGGTCTATGCCGACGGCGACAGCGTCTATGTGCCGGCGCGGCGCATGCGGTTCCTGGGCCTCAAGGACGGAGACAGGATCGTAGCTGATTTGAGCGCTCCGCGTCAGAGCGGAGGCCATCCTATCCTGGAGCATGTCCGGACGTTAAACGGCGCGGAGTATAACTACGGTGCACTGTACAACCGCCCGTCGCGGTGGACCGAGCTGCTTCTGCAGCTGGTCTACTACCTCATCATGTCGTTCGTGATGCTGACGATCCTCACTTCGACCCGCCGGAACTATTCGATGCGGCTTTATATCCGGCGGAGCCTGTGGTGCCTTGTCGCGGCTGCGGGACTCTATTGCGTGGCACCCGTTACGGAGTGGCATACGGGGCGTGTGGTCATCAACTGCATGGGCGGGCGCATGTTCGACTACATGCTGCTGCTGAAGTGTTCGTTCGCCGTGGTCGTATCGCTTCTTTACAGCCGCATCTATGTCCTTATTTCGCAGCGCCAGGCCGTCGTCGTCGAGAACGAGCGGCTCAAAAACGAGAACCTCACGACGCGTTACAACATGCTTGTGGGGCAGATCAACCCCCACTTCTTCTTCAATTCGCTCAACTCGCTGGCGATGCTCGTGCGCGAAAAGCAGGACGACAAGGCCCTGACCTACATCGACCAGCTCTCCTATACGTTCCGCTACATCATCCAGAACGGACAAAGCATGCTCGTCGAGTTGGGTGAGGAGCTCCAGTTCGTCGAGGCGTACAGCTATCTTTTCAAGATCCGCTATGCGGACAAGCTCTTCTTCGATCTGGAGATCGACCGGAGCTATTATTCGTGGCGGCTGCCGTCGCTTTCGCTCCAGCCGCTTATCGACAACGCTGTCAAGCACAATACCATCACGCGCAACAATCCGCTGCACGTTACGATCCGCGTGGAAAACGATCGCCTGGAGATCTCGAATCCGCGGCGTCCGAAGCTCGAACCCGAGCCCTCGACGGGCATCGGTCTGGAGAACCTGCGCAACCGCTGGCAGCTGATTACCGGGCGCGACATCGAGATTCTCGCCACCGAGGAGCGTTTCACCGTGCGGCTTCCGCTGCTAAAACCCGAACACGAGGCATGATGCGTGCGCTGATCATCGAGGACGAAACGGCCGCCGCCCGCAATCTGGAGGCCGTATTGCGTGAGGTCGCTCCGGGCGTGGAGATCCTTGCGACGCTGGAGAGCGTCGCGGAGAGCGTCGAGTGGCTGCAGTCGAATCCCCAGCCCGACCTGCTGTTCATGGATATCCATCTGGCCGACGGCGACTCGTTCCGCATCTTCGAGTCGGTGGAGATCACCGCTCCGGTCATCTTTACCACGGCCTATGACCGTTATGCCCTGGAGGCCTTCAAGGTAAACAGCATCGATTACCTGCTCAAACCGATCAATACTGAAAATGTGCGGCGGGCTCTGGAGAAGCTGCGGCGGCTCACCTCGGGCGAGCGCCTCGACTACGGCACCCGGGTCCGGAGCCTTGCCTCGCAGCGTCAGGAGGAGGTTTTCCTGGTGCACGTCCGCGATAAGATCATTCCGCTGCAGCGCGACCGGATCGCCTATTGCTATACGGCCAACGAGAAGGTTACGGCGTGTGATTTCGACGGCGCGGTCTACCCCATGGACAAGACCCTCGAGGCGTTGCAGTCGCTGCTCCCCGACCGTGATTTCTTCCGGGCCAACCGTCAGTTCATCATCGCACGGCATGCCGTGAAGGAGATCGCCGTCTGGTTCGGCAGCCGGCTGACGCTGCATCTTACGGTCGAAACGCCCGAGCGTATCGTCATTTCCAAGGCCCGCGTTCCCGAATTCAAGGAGTGGCTGCGGGCGATTCACCCCACCGAATAAGCCGTTTTACCCTACCCTTTGGGCGTTTCGCCGGAGTCGCGGTTCCGATTCCGGCGGTTTGGCGCTACCTTTGTATCGGAGATTTTCCCGAAAGGGTTTCCGAAAAAAGGAGATTCAGAACCTAAAAATTTACGAACGATGAAAAAGATGATTTTTGCAGCTTTCGCAACCCTCTGTCTGGTTGCCGGCACTCAGGTTTACGCCCAGGAGCCGCCGAAGGCCGCTCCCGCCGAGCGTCCTACGGTCGAGCAGATGGCCCGCCGCATGACGGATCGCATGACCGAACGGCTCAAGCTGACCGATGCGCAGGCCGAGCAGGTCTATGCGGTCAATCTCGAGCGGCTTCAGACGCTGGAGGCCCAGCGCGAGGCGATGCGCACGATGTGCCGGGAGCAGGCCGAGAAGATGAAATCGGTGCTGACGACCGAGCAGTTCATGGAGTGGTCGAAGATGCAGGGTCCGCGCCCGCACCGCGATGGACGTCATGCTCCGGGCATGCGGCGCGGAGCTCCCGATCCGGACAAGAAATGTTGCGACAAGCCATGTCCTCTCAAGGATATGAAGGGTATCGAGTGAGGTTAGGTTTTCGTCGGCTTGTTGCAGCCGGGGCGCCGGTCGGTCGATTGGCGCCCCTTTTTTGTCGTTTCACCCCTCGGGAACTCCATCCTTGGCATAAATGAATTAACTTCGCACGCGCAAACAAGTGTTAAAATGAAAAACGTACTACTGACTACCCTGCTGACGCTCTTCGCAGCTGCGGCTCTCGCGCAGACCGGCTCCGTTACGGCTACGCTGGCGGATGCCGATACGGGAGATCCCGTGGTCGGTGCGGTCGTAACCGTAACGCCCGCGGCGAATCCGGAGAAGAAACAGTACCTCACATCGGCCTACAAGGGATCGGTGTCGATTCAGTCGCTCGCCTATGGCGAATACGGCCTTTCGGTCTCCTTTCTGGGATACAAGACACTCGATACGACGTTCCGGGTGTCGGCTCCGAAGCTGAACCTCGGTACGCTGCGTCTCAAGCCGGGCGTGCAGATCGAGACGGTCGTCAAGGAGGTCAAGGCGATGCGTACGTCGCAGAAGGGCGATACGGTGAGCTACAATGCCGGAGCTTTCAAGGTTACGAACGATGCCGATGTCGAGGGCCTTCTGAAGAAGATGCCCGGTATCACCGTTACGGACGGTACGGTGGAGGCCCAGGGCGAGGAGATCAAGAAGGTCTTTGTCGATGGCAAGGAGTTCTTCGGCGAGGACGTTACGACGGCCATCAAGTCGCTGCCGGCCGAGGCCGTGGACCGTGTGGAGGTCTACAACAAGCTCTCGGATGCCGCCGAGTTCTCGGGCATGGATGACGGCGAGGGCTACAAGGCGCTCAACATCGTTACGAAGCCCGGCATGCGGCAGGGCCAGTTCGGCAAGCTCTATGCCGGTTACGGATACGATGCCGACACGCAGACCGAGGACCGGAACAAGTATATCGCGGGCGGAAACGTCAATGTCTTCTCGGGCGACAGCCGCATATCGTTGATCGGACTGTTCAACAACGTGAATCAGCAGAACTTCTCGTTCGAGGATATTCTCGGCGTAACGGGCGGTTCGGGCGGCGGGCGCCGCCGCGGCGTGGGCCAGTACATGACCCGTCCGCAGGACGGTGTGGCCAAGGTGAACGCCATCGGTCTGAACTATACCGATACCTGGGGCAAACGCGATCAGGTGTCGTTCCAGGGCAGCTACTTCTTCAACAATACCAATACGACGAACCTTTCGACGATCCAGAAGTGGTACGAGGCCCCGATGGCCATCGATACCCTCTCGACGACGGGATACTCCGATACGAAGGGCTTCAACCACCGTTTCAACGGCCGTCTGGAGTGGAAGATCTCCGAGAACCAGAACCTGATGATCCGCCCGAGCTTCAGTTATCAGTCGAACGATCCGTGGAGCCGGACGCAGGGCTGGCAGTACGGCGAAAGCGGCTACAGCCGTACGGATAACTTTGATGATGCTGACCGCAGGGGCTATAACATCGGAACATTCGCCATCTACCGCGCCAAACTGGGCAAGGACGGCCGTACGATCACGCTCAACGGCAATTTCCGCTATTCGGACAGCCGGAATAACTCGGATTCCTATTCGAACCAGCTCGGAAGCCTTGCGGACCGTCCCGAAACGGATCCGGCCACGGGGCTCTGGGATCCGACCGATTATGTGCAGCTGCGCTACCTGCGCGATATCGCCCCTTCGAGCAGCTACAGCCTGCGCGGTGAGTTCACCTATACGGAGCCCGTCGCCAAATATGCCCAGGTAAGCCTCCAGTACCGGGCTTCCTACGATCATCAGGAGCGCGACAAACGCTCTTATGAGACGGGCGACGACTTCTCGATCGCCGGACTGCTGCCCGATCCGCTGCTGTCGAACGCCTACGAGAGCAACTATACCGTGCAGCGTGTGGGCCCGGGCTTCCGCTACTCGAAGGACCGCAATACGTTTGTCGCCAACGTGTACTACCAGCATTCGACCCTTGACGGCATGGTTACGCAGAACGACTCGGAGAAGATCACCCACAGCTATGACGACTTCACCTATTTCATGATGGGTCAGCTCAACATCAACCGGGAGAACTCGCTGCGTCTGTTCATCTCCTCCTATACGGACAACCCCGAGGTAACGAATCTGCAGGGTGTCTACGACCTTGCGGACGCGCAGAACATCTCGCACGGTAATCCGACGCTGAATCCCTCCTATACGCACCGGGTCAATTTCCACTATGTCAATTCGAACGTCGAGAAGGGCCGGACCTTCATGTGGATGTTCTCCATGCAGAGCACGTCGGACTATTTCGCCACGCACACGGTCCAGAACCCCACGATTTCGATCGACGAGGATCTCTATACGCCGAACTTCTACTCCACGCCGATCAACCTGGACGGTTACTGGAACCTGCGTACGCATCTGAGCTACGGATTCCCGATCGGCTTCCTGAAGTCGAACTTCAACATCATGGCGGGTGTTACCTATACCTTGACGCCGAGTATGCTGGGCGGTACGGTGGATGCGGCGACGGGAGCGATCACCGGCGGCGAGCGTAACGATGCGAGCAACATCGGCTACGACTTCGGGGCCGTGCTGGGCAGCAACATCTCCGAGAACGTTGATTTCACCTTCGCCTGGAACGGTACCTACAACGAGGCTACGAACTCGTTGAATGCCACGAATGCCAAGAACCGTTATTTCAACCATACGGCGCGGGGCGACGTGAAGATCGTCTTCCCGCTGGGCTTCACGCTCACGGCAAGTGCTGCCTATACGCAGTACATCGGCTTTACGAACGACTACGACAGCCACTACCTGCTTTGCAACGCCTATATCGGCAAGAAGATCTTCCGCAACCAGCGGGGCGAGATCATGTTCGGCGTGAACGATATGTTCAATCAGAACAAGGCGTTTGCCCGTACGACGGGTTCGGGCTGGACGCAGAACGCCACGAACAGCGTGATCGGCCGCTACTACATGGTGCAGTTCACCTACAACCTGCGCCATTTCGGCAAGAAAGGCTCGACGAATATCAAGGATTACGAAGGGATGGATCAGTCGGGTTCGCGCCGACGCATGGGTCCCGGCGGCCCGGGAGGACCTCCTCCCATGGGTCCCCGTCCGTAAGGGGTTGTTGCACTCGATTTGAAATGGATGTGGAAAAAGACACCGGGTTGCCCGGTGTCTTTTTTTTATGTCGGGGTTTGATCGGGGTTATTTCCCTTTTCGGGCCTGTTCGTGCTCCTCGCGGCGGATTACCTGGTGCGTGCCGATGCAGGCCAGACCGCCGTAAACGACCGTAAGGATCACGAGCCACTTGACCTCGGCGAAGACCTCGCCGAGTGAGGCGCCCATCGTCTGGATGCGGATGAATCCGTTTACGCCGTGGCTGCTCGGCAGCAGCTTTCCGAGGTTGAACAGCCACTCCGGGATGCCCTCCTTCGGGAAGGAGATGCCGCTGAGCATCAGTACCGGTATCGAGGTCCAAAGCAGCAGTAACAGCGAATTTTCGCGGTAGCGGAAGAGCGTCGAGACGGCGATGCCCATGGCGATGCAGGCTGCGACATAGAGGGCCATGATGACCGCCACGGCTCCGGCAGACCCGTTCATCGGGAAGTGGAAGAGGCGGTAATGCACGCCGAGTACATAGGCACACGTTACGGCGTAGATTGCCGCATAGACCGTTGCGCGGCCCATGACGATCGGCAAGGTGGACATGCGTCCCCGCCCTGCGGGCCGGAGCTTGCGGTAGAGGCCGTGCTCGCGCCACGTTCCGCCGATCATGCCGATGCCGATGAGCATCGTCTGCTGGATGATGACGATGATGATCGCGGGCATGACGAAGGTTCCGTAACCCAGGTAGGGGTTGAAGAGGTTGTGCGACTGGTAGATGACCGGCTGCGTTACGGCCTGTGCCTGCGGGATGTTGGCGCCCTTGGCGATCAGGCGCTGGAATTCGACCATGGCGCCCGTTTGTCCGATCGTCGTAACGAGCTCCTGGAAGACCTGGCGGTACATGAGGAAATAGCTGGCGTCGCAGTAGACGGCCACGTTGGCCTGTAATCCTCCGAGGAGGTTTTTTTCGTAGTCGGCGGGGATGTAGACCACGCCGTAGATCTTGCGGTCGTAGAAGAGTTCCTTGGCCTCCTCCATGTCCGAGGGTTCGTAGGCGACGTAGGTGTTCGGCCCAGCGTTGAAAGTCTCGATCAGCGTACGGCTTGCGTGTGTACGGCTCTGATCCACGACGCCGATCGGCACGTTGCGCAGTACCTGCGAACCGTAGGCCAGCGAATAGACCGTGGCGTAGATCAGCAGGGCGAAGATGAGCACCAGCATGACGCCTCCGTCGGTGAAGATCGTGCGGAACTCGTTCCGTACGACACTTCGGAACTGCGTCCAGTAGGATGCGATTTGTCGGCTCAATCGGTTCATGCTACAACCTCCCCCAGAATTTTTCCTCGGTGGCTACCTGTTTGAGACGCGGCAGGCACAGAAGCGGTAAGACAACGAACAGAAGCATGTATCCCAGATCGGGCAGCGAATAGACGGCCGGTGTTCCGCGCAGCATCTGATCGACGAAGATGTCGGTGTAGAAGGTGAAGGGGAACAGGCAGCTCACCCACTGCATGGGCTTCCACATGGCCATGATCGGGAACGTCAGGCCCGAGAAGGTGAAGGCCAGCACGGAGTATCCGCCGCCGATCGAGAGTGCGAGACGCAGGTTGGCCAGCAGCGAGACGATCAAGACGGCGATCGACTGGTAGGCAAGGATAAAGAAGAGCGTGCCGACGAGGATCACGCCGAGATTGCCGTTCAGCGGGGTCCCGACGATCTTGAAGATGATGACGAGCATCACGAGCGAGATGAGGAACATCACGGCCGTGATGGGCAGGACCTTGCCGGCGAGGGCCGCTCCCGTGGAGTCTCCGCCCGTGCGGAACCAGTCGCGTGCGGTGCCGTATTTGAGTTCTGTGCCGATAGCGAAGATGGTGGCCATCACGGTGAAGATCATGAGCATCATGGGCATGAAGCTCGGCGAGAGGTAGTATCCGTAGTTGATGTGGGGATTGAAGAGCACATGACGGTCGAACCGCACGGGCATGATCTGGGCCATGGCCTGCTGCTGGGTGAGCCCCTGTTTCATGAGGATCTGCAGCTGCACGCCGGCCGAGAAGGTCGTAACGGCGGTCTGGATATCCTTCGACAGCAGGCCGTTCACGGTGATGTTCGTTCCCGAAACGTAATTCTCGATATGGGTCTGGCTATTGCTCAGAATGTTCTTTTCGAAGAAGGCCGGAATCTGCACGATGGCCATGACCTTGCCTTCGCGCATGAGGCGTTCTCCCTCGTCGATCGACTGCACGTCGTAGGAGACCAGTGCCGTCGGCGTGTCGTCGATCATCTGGGCCACCTTGCGCGAGAGGGTCGTGTGGTCCTCGTCGAGGATCGCAATGGGCACGTTGCGGATGGCGCCCTGGTTGAACAGCAGGGCGAAGAATGCGAACGAGACCACGGGAAGGATGACCATCAGCACCATATACATCGGCTGACGCCCCAACCGCCCGACTTCACGCCGCATGACGGCGCAGGTATTTTCCAGTGCGCGGCGCATTTTCTATCGGGCGATTTGCTCCCAGTCCACGAGTACGCTCATGCCCGGACGCATGTTCTCGGCGGCCGATACGGGCTTGGCCTTCACGGCGAAGGTGCGGATGTCGAAGCCGCCCTGCGTGCGGGTTGCCGCCCAGGTGGCGAAGTCGGCCTGCGGGGCGATGTAAGTTACCTCGAACTCCACGTCGCGGTCGAGTGCGGGGACGAAACCGGTCATGCGTGTCCCGATCTTCATGCCCGGGAGCATCGTCTCCTTGACGTTGAAGGTAACCCACATGTCCGACATGTCGAGGATGGCTACTACGGGATAGCCGCTGCCGACCAGTTCGCCCTCTTCGGCGATGATCGTCGAGATCTCTCCCGTTACGGGTGCGTATACAGCGGCGTCGCTCAGGTAGGATTCCACCTCGCTGACGGCGCCTTCGGCCTGGCGGACGCGGGCTGCTGCAGCCTCCTTGTCCTCCTTGCGGGCACCGTCCGAGGCCATGTCGTACTGGGCCTTGGCAGCGAGTGCCGTGGCCTCCATCGCCTTGTAGTTCGCCTCGGCCTCGTCGAGCTTCTGGGCCGGGAGCACGCCGTCGTTGTAGAGGTTCTGCACGCGTTCGTAGGTCTTCCGGGCCAGTTCGAGCCCTGCCTGGGCCTTCTCCCACATGTTCAGCGCCGCCTCGATCTGCTGGATGCGGGCGCCGGCCACGGCGGCGGCGTCGAGTGCCGCGGCGGCACTCTTCACGGCCTCGGCCTGCTGGAGCTTGGCGTCCAGCTCGGGCGTGGAGAGCATGTAGAGCAGCTGCCCCTTCTCCACCTGCTGCCCCTCCTCGACCTTCATCTGGTCGATGCGGCCGGGGACCTTCGACGAGGCCTTGTAGGTCGTACACTCGACGGTTCCCTGGATCAGCATGGGGGCCCGCCGGTCGAGGTACCAGCTGATGAGCACGACCGCGAGGATGATGACCGCGGCGGCCGCTGCAATTCCGATTACGTTGCTTCGTTTCATATCGTTTCTCTTATTTTATTTTTGATCGAAAAGGATGACCCGGGCATCCATGCGGCGAGCATAGGCCGGGAATTCGTCGCTGATGCCGGCTGCTTCGAGCAGCTGTGCCAGTGTCAGATCGAAGTTGTAGGCTGCCTGGAGGCGTTCCGCACGCACACCGGCGAGGTTCAGTTCGGCGTCTATGAGATCCGATGCCGAGGCCATGCCCTCCTTGAAGGCGGCATTCTTCATGCGCAGGTACTCTTCGGCAAAGTTCAGCGAGGCTTCGATCGAGGTGATCTGGTTGCGGTAGTTGAGCATCTGGTTGTAGAGTTTCTCGACCAGCACGGCGATATCCTGCGAGGCCTTGTTCTGCAGGGCGCCGACGCGGCTTGCTGTCTGTTTGGCGGCCGAATACTTGTATTCGCGGTTCAGACCGTCGAAGATCTTGAAATTGACCCCTACGCCGACAGCCCAGCGGGGAACGAATCCGGCGACCTGGTAGTTGTAGAACATGCCGCCGCCCATGGCCACGACCTGCGGCAGGAAGGCCGAGCGCTGGGCCCGGACGTTTTCCTGGGCCAACTGGCGCGTCAGCGATACCTGCGAGAGTATCGGGTTGCGTGCTTCGGCCATGTCCTGATAGTAGGCCAGCTCCTCGATGTCGCCGATGAGGAACATCGCCGTCAGGGGCTGCCAGTCGTTTTCGCGGCCCAGCGTATTGGAAAGGGCGCTCGAGACGGTCTCGCGCTGCAGGCGGGCATTGGCCAGTTCCCGTTCGGCCTCGGCCATTTTGAACTCCACATAGAGCAGTTCGCTCTGGGCGATCATGCCGTTCTGCTCGAGTTTGCGGGCATCCTCCAGGTGGTGGCGGACTCCCTCGACGACCTGTTCGCGTACGGCTACGACCTGCGTGGCCAGCGCCAGACCGAAATAGCGCTCCACAAGTTCCGAGATGAGTGCGTTGCGGGTCTGGTTTCCCTGCTCCGTGGCCGACCGTTCCTGAAGCCGTGCGGCGCGGTTCGCGGCGTTGATCTTGCCGCCCAGCCAGATGGGCATCGTAACCTCGCCGCCGACGAATCCCAGACTCTGGTCCTGGATGGTCAGGAACCAGTCGGCATTCATCATCGGGTTGAGCAGTCCCTGGATCGAGGGAATGAGCTCCGGGGAGATCAGTCCGCTGCCCAGTATCTTGCCCGTCAGGTCCTTCACCGGGGTCTTCATGCCGTTGAGGTCGAAGCCTATGTCCTTGCCCAGATAGGCGTAGGCGCCCGTCAGGTTGATCTGCGGCATGCGCAGACCGATCGCTGCGCGGCGCTGCTGCTGTGCGGCACGCTCCTCGTAGGCCGCGGCCTTCATTGCGGGATTGTCCGTGAGGGTTACGGCGATCGCTTCGTCGAGCGTCAGGGCCTTTCCGACCTCCTGGGCCGGGAGGTAGGAGACTGCGGCCAGCGCTACGGTCGTCAGTGCGATTCGGATGCTTATTTTCATAATATGAATCGTTTATGGGGCAAATATAGTCTATTTCACGAAACGTTGTACCGGATTCGGAAGTTTAGACCAATTTTGGGCTTAAATACGCCTTTATTGCCATAAATGCGCATTGATTGTACGCACCTGCCCGCCCATTTGTGGATAGCAACGGACATCGAGTCCTGCCTCGCGCAGGGTGAGAGCGCCGCGGCAGCAAACGAAACAGTCGGGTTCGTAGAGGGCGAACACCACCCGGGCGAATCCGTGGCGCAGGATGAGCTGTGTGCAACTCTCCGGCTCGCTGGCCCGTTTCGAACAGGGTTCCATCGAGGTGAAGATCGCCGCTCCGCAGAGCGATGCTCCCGCCTCGAGCGCCTTGCGGATAGCCTCCTGCTCGGCATGGTGTGTTGCGGAACTTTCATGGGTGTAGCCTTTGAACAGCCGTCCGTCGGCGGTTTCGATTACGGCACCTACGCAATAGGAGGTGCGGCAGGGCGTGCAGCGGCGGCTCTCGTCGATGGCTTCCTGCAACCGCTTCATGTCGTTGGCCGTCGTATCCGGATGCAGGGTGTAGTGTGCAACCTCCATGCCATCGAGTCGTTCATTGCGGCATAATGTCGTTGCGGGGGGTATGAACTGAAAGCGGGCTCCTCCCCGGCCGGTTCCGAGCCGCAGGTGCGGATTGACCGCCAGCCGCAGTTCGTCGGCCTGTCCTTCACGGAGGAACATACGGAGGATTTCGGCGCCTCCCTCGACCAGCAGGCGGCCGATGCCGCGCTTTTCGAGTTCGGTGATGACATAGGCTGCCGTGAGTTCTTCGCCGCTGCTTGAGAGAACGGTGGCATACGGCTGAAGATCGGGAAGTTCCTTCTGTGTGAATACGATCTTTTCAGCATCACCCTCCGTAAAGAAGCGCATCGCGGGATCGAGCCGTCCCGAGCGGGTCAGGACGACCTTCGTCAAATCGGCCGGAAGACCTTCGGCCACGCGTTGCCGGCGCATTCCGTCGTCGCGCAGCCGCAGGGCCGGGTTGTCCCGGCGCAGGGTTTCTGCTCCGACAAGGATTGCGTCGCACGAAGCCCGCAACCGCTGTACGGCCTCCCAGTCCGCTGCGGTCGAGATCATGAGCCGCTGCGGGGTGTTGTCATCCAGATAGCCGTCGGCCGTAACCGCGGCGGAGAGTATTACTCGCATCGTTTCAGGGTGATGAGCGTGATTTCGGGACGGGCCCCGAGCCGCATGGGATAACCCACGCAGCCGATCCCGTCGTTGATATAGAGAACTTTTCCTTCGGAATCCTCGTAGCGGCCGCTCCACTCCTTGTAGAGCAGCGCTGCGGGCGACCATCCGCGGCCCCACAGACGGACCTTGCACTGCATGGCATGCACATGTCCCGAGAGGACCAGGTCGCCGTATCCGGCCGCCGTGATCTTCGGCCGGAGTTGCGGCACATGCACGAGTGTGAGGTTATACAGTCCGGTCGGTACTCCGGCAACGGCCCGGTCCAGTCCCGTGGCGGGAAGGTCCCGCTTGTGGCGCAGCAGGCGCAGTGCCGGATCGAACGAGAGACCCGTCAGCGAGATGCTGTCCCCGCCGCGATGCAGGTAGCATGTCTCGTCGTCCAGCACCTGCCAGCCCATTGCCCGCTGGCGGGCGATCACCTCGTGCAGATTCTCCTCCATCGGATGGTGCAGCGAATCCTTGATATAGGCTCCGATGTCGTGGTTGCCCGTTACGGAGTAGACCGGGGCTTTGATGCGGCCGAGCAGCCGTGCGGCCCGTTCGTCGAGTTCTTCGGCGCGGATATTGACCATGTCGCCCGTAAAGACGACCCAGTCGGGGCGCAGGGCGTTGATCGAATCGACAAGTCGGGTCAGCTCCCGTTCCGGCCGGACGATCGTCCCGAGATGGAGGTCCGATAGCTGCACGATGCGAGCGCCGTCGAACGCCTTCGGGAGCCTTTCGGAGCAGACCTCCACACGGCTTATACGCAGCCGGGTGCGTCCCGCCGTGGCGCCGACAACCAGCAGTGCGGCGACCGCGGTTGCCAGGAATACTCCCGTACGGTGCCATCCGAAGAAGTTGAACGTATAATAGACCAGCCGGGTCAGCGCGGTGGCCATCCAGGCCCAGACCATCCACATCGAGGCCATGATGACCGGCGTGGTGTTGTCGCGGGAGAAAAATCCGAGCGCCATGACGGCAAACGGCAGCAGGTCGGTTGCCACGACCCAGGTGAGAAACAGCCGGGATTTCGGGGTTTTCGGACCGAGGCGCCGGTAGTGCAGCCAGTCGGCGGCGATGGCGGCGAGTCCGAGCAGGATGATCGATGCGAGAATCATGTCTTGAAATAAGGGATTCTACGGCAAAGGTAGTAAAATCCCGGAATCCTGCCTCCATTCCTTTGGCATATAACTTGCGAAAATGCCTTCGGGCGGAGCCTTTTCCGTCGCAAAATACGATAATGGATTTTATGGCAACATTTGGATCTCGGGCCGCAGCATGGCTGCTGGCGGCTGCAGTCGCCGTTCCGTGGACGGCGTATTCATCCGGCGGAACGTCCGCCGGCTCCACGACCGAAACCTGCCTTTCGTCGGAGGCCGCGTCGTCCCACAAGCACAAACACAAGCATCCGTCGAAGCACGGGCACGGTTCGGAATCGGCCGAAGAGGCGGCCCGCCGCGACCATCTGGAGACGCACCGCTGCGGTTTCCAGCAAACCGACGCACCGCAGCTGGTCTGGGCCTCGAAGGAAAACCGTTTCTCGCTTTCGTTCGGCGGCTTCGTGGCCCTGCGTGCGGCCTATGATCTGGGCGGCATCGTCGAGAATGCCGATTTCGTAACCTACGACATTCCCGTCTCCGGAAACTACGCCACACGTCAGCAGTTCATGCTGGACGCCTCCACTTCGCGCCTTTATGTGAAGGCGATCGCCCATACGGAGCATCTGGGACGCGTGGTGATCTACGTCGATGGCGATTTCCGCGGCGGGGCCGCCGCAGACTACATGCCCGGGCTCCGCTCGGCCTACATCTCTTTCCTGGGCCTGACCTTCGGCCGCGACGTTACGACCTTCTGCGACCTCGGGGCCTCCCCCACGACCATCGATTTCCAGGGTCCGAACGCCTATAACTTCAACTTCGCCACCCTGATCCGTTACGAACGCTGCTTTGCCGACCGGCACCTCGCGTTCGGTGTGGCGGCCGAGATGCCCGTTGTGAACGGCACCTACGGCGAACAGTATGCGGCGATTCCCCAGCGGGTCCCCGACATCCCCCTCTATTTCCAGTACGCCTGGGGTGCCGACCGTTCGAGCCACATCCGGGCTTCGGCCGTCCTGCGCGACATGTACCTGCACGACCTCACGCGCGACAGCAATACGTCGCTGCTGGGCTGGGGTGTCCAGTTCAGCGGTACGATCCGCTGCTGCAGCGTCCTTCGTCTGTTCATGAACGGCGTTTACGGCAAGGGGATCACTCCCTACATTCAGGATCTGACCGGCTCGGGGCTCGACTTTACGCCCGATCCGCGCGATGCGGCGCATATCCAGACCATGCCGATGTGGGGCTGGCAGGCCGCCGCGCAGTTCAACCTTACGCCCCGCCTTTTCCTTTCGGGCGGCTATTCGACCGTCCGCGTGCAGCGCAGCCACGGATTCTATGCCGAAGATCAGTATAAACGCGGCAATTACGCCTTCGGCAATATTTTCTACACGTTGGCTCCGCATTGCAAGATTGCCGGAGAGTATCTCTACGGGTCGCGCCGCGACATGTCCGACGCTTCGGGGCATGCCCACCGCATCAACCTGATGATCCAGTACAGTTTCTGATTCCGACGGGGGTGGAATTTTTCGGGCGGTTCGGCGACGGATCGCCCGATTTTCGTATCTTTGTTCCGCCGGTGCGGTTTTACAAGTGCATATTATGATGGAATTTCTGACTCAACATAACCTGACGGGGTTGGTAATCGGTTTGGGAACCTTCGTGATCATCGGCCTGTTCCATCCGCTGGTCATCAAGGGCGAATATTACTTCGGAGTCCGGATCTGGTGGATTTTCCTGCTGATGGGGCTCGGAACGATCGTCGCCTCGGTGCTTGTCCGCCACCTGTTGTGGTCCACGCTGCTGGCCGTCTGGGGCGCCTCGTCGCTGTGGAGCATCGGTGAACTGTTCGAACAGCGCAAGCGCGTGGCCCGCGGCTGGTTCCCGCGCAATCCGAAGCGCCGCAACTGACCTTATATATAAACTGCCGACCCTGTGATGTTGCTGCGAATCCGAAATAGCCTCCTTTCCCTGCTGCTGCTCTCGGCGGCCTGCTGTGTGCCGGCGGGAGGGCCTCCGCCGAAGGTGTTCCGCATGCCTCCGCCGCAGCGCGTGCGCCTGTTTTTCGGCGGCGACGTGATGCAGCACCTTCCGCAGGTCGAGGCGGCCCGCCGCGGCGACGGTTTCGACTATACGCCGGTTTTTGCGGCCCTCGCACCCCGCATGCGGGCGGCCGATCTCGCGGTGGTCAATCTCGAAACGACGCTGACGGCGCGGGACCGTTATACGGGCTATCCGATGTTCCGCTCGCCGGTGGCGCTGGCCGATGCGCTGCGTGCCGCGGGGGTCGATGTCGCCGTGCTGGCCAACAACCACTGCTGCGACGGCGGAGCGGAGGGAATCCGCACGACGATCCGCGAACTGGACCGTTGCGGCATCCGCCATACGGGTGTTTTTGCCGACAGCGCCGACTATCGGCGGAACCATCCCCTGCTGCTCGAACACGGCGGCGTGCGCATCGCCCTGCTCAATTATACCTATGGTACGAACGGCCTGCCGGTACCTGCCGGTACGCTGGTCAATCGGATCGATACGGTGCGGATGGCCGCGGATCTTGCCGCGGCGCGTTCGGCAGCCGATTTCGTCGTGGCCTTCATGCATTGGGGCAATGAGTACGAGCGGCGCGAGCATCCGCAGCAGCGACGCCTGGCCGCCTTCCTCCGCCGCCACGGCGCCGATGTCATCGTGGGCAGCCACCCGCATGTGGTGCAGCCGTGGCGGGCCGATTCGACCCAGGTGGTGCTCTATTCGCTCGGAAATCTCGTCTCGAACCAGCGCCGCCGCTATACGGACGGCGGTCTGGTGGCGCAGGTCGAGGCGTCGCGCCATTCGGACGGACGGATGACCTACCGGCTCGAGACCGCTCCGGTGTGGGTCTCCCTGCCCGGCTACCGCATCCTGCCTCCCGAGGCGGCTGCGGCTCCGCGCGATTCGGCGGCCCGCGCGCTCTTCTGCCGCGACCTCCGGGAGCTGACGCAATCCGGCCTATAGGTATGGCAAATAGCCCTATCAAAACTTCCGATGGCGAATATTTGCACGAGTCCTCGGAATTTTTCTATCTTTGCTTCAGAAACACACCAAATACATTAAACCATATGGAAAAGAGCATCAAAGGTACACGCACCGAGCAGAATCTGCTGAAGGCATTTGCCGGTGAGAGTCAGGCACGCAGCCGTTACGTCTTCTTCTCGAGCAAGGCCAAGAAGGAGGGTTACGAACAGATCGCCGGCGTCTTCGCCGAGACGGCCGAGCAGGAGAAGGAGCACGCCGAGCGTTTCTTCAAGTTCCTCGAGGGCGGCATGGTCGAGATCACGGCCAGCTATCCCGCCGGCAAGATCGGCACGACGCAGGAGAACCTGCTTGCTGCTGCCAAGGGTGAGAATGAGGAGTGGGACGTGCTCTATCCCGAGTTTGCGCGCGTAGCCGACGAGGAGGGCTTCCCCGAGATCGCTGCAGCGTTCCGCATGATCTCGATCGTCGAGGCCGAGCACGAGCGCCGCTACTTGAAGCTGTTGAGCCGCCTGACGGACGGCAATTTCTTCAAGCGCGACGGCAAGATCTGGTGGCAGTGCCGCAACTGCGGTTTCATCATCGAGGCCGAGCAGGCTCCGGCGATGTGCCCCGCCTGCAAGCACCCCCAGGCTTACTTCGAGCCCAAGAAGGAGAACTATTGATCCCCTTCCCGCGGCGGATACGGTCCCGCTTCCCGCAAGGGAGGCGGGACTTTTGTTTCCGGCCCCGGGAGTTGCGATGCAAATATTCGTCGGCGTACGGGGCGAAATCCGGAAAATCTGCGTATCTTTGCAAAAATCCGAACCTACATTCTGAAAAACATATGGCAGACGAAAAAATCATCTTTTCGATGGTCGGTGTGAGCAAGACCTTCACCAACCAGAAACGGGTGTTGAACAACATCTACCTTTCGTTCTTCTACGGCGCGAAGATCGGCATCATCGGTCTGAACGGCGCGGGTAAATCGACGCTGATGAAGATCATTGCCGGCATCGACAAGAACTACGAGGGCGAGGTGGTCTTCTCGCCGGGCTATACGGTGGGCTATCTCGAGCAGGAACCCAAACTCGACGACTCGAAAACCGTAAAGGAGGTGGTCGAGGAGGGCTGCGCCGCGACGGTGGCCCTGCTGAAGGAGTACGAGGAGATCAACATGAAGCTCTGCGAGCCGATGTCGGACGACGAGATGGCTCGGCTCATCGAGCGTCAGGGCGAACTTTACGAAAAGATCGACCACTGCAATGGCTGGGAGCTGGATAGCGTGCTCGAACGGGCGATGGACGCCCTGCGGTGTCCCGATCCGGACCAGTCGGTGAAGGTGCTCTCGGGCGGTGAGCGGCGCCGCGTGGCGCTGTGCCGGCTGTTGCTCCAGCAGCCCGACGTGCTGCTGCTGGACGAGCCTACGAACCACCTCGATGCCGAGTCGATCGACTGGCTCGAACAGCACCTGCAGCAATACAAGGGTACGGTGATCGCCGTAACGCACGACCGTTACTTCCTGGACAACGTTGCCGGATGGATCCTCGAGCTGGACCGCGGCGAGGGCATTCCCTGGAAGGGCAACTACTCGGGCTGGCTCGAGCAGAAGACCAAGCGCATGGCCATGGAGGAGAAGCAGGAGTCGAAGCGCCGCAAGACCCTCGAACGCGAGCTGGAGTGGGTGCGCATGTCGCCTTCGGGCCGTCATGCCAAGTCGAAGGCGCGTCTTTCGGCCTATGACAAGCTGATGAACGAGGATACGAAACAGAAGGAGGAGAAGCTCGAGATCTTCATCCCGAACGGACCGCGTCTGGGCGACGTGGTGATCGAGGCGCACGACGTCTCGAAAGCCTTCGGCGACCGGGTGCTTTACGAGCATCTGGAGTTCTCGCTGCCGCCGGCCGGCATCGTGGGTGTCATCGGCCCCAACGGTACGGGCAAGACGACCCTCTTCCGCATGATTATGGGCCTCGAGCAGCCTACGAGCGGATCGTTCCGCGTGGGTCCCACGGTGAAGCTGGCCTATGTCGATCAGCAGCACAAGTCGATCGATCCCGAGAAGTCGGTCTTCGAGGTGATCTCGGGCGGTGCGGACCTCATCACGCTGGGCAACCGTCAGATCAATGCCCGTGCCTATGTCGCCCGCTTCAACTTCTCGGGCGCCGATCAGGAGAAGAAGTGCGGCATGCTGTCGGGCGGTGAGCGCAACCGCCTCCACCTGGCCCTCGCGCTCAAGGAGGAGGGCAACGTGTTGCTGCTCGACGAGCCGACGAACGACATCGACGTCAATACGCTGCGTGCGTTGGAGGAGGGCCTCGAGAACTTCGCGGGCTGCGCCGTCGTCATCTCCCACGACCGCTGGTTCTTGGACCGTATCGCCACGCACATCCTCTCGTTCGAGGGCGACTCGAAGGTGGTCTTTTACGAAGGCTCCTACTCCGAGTACGAGGCGTGGAAGCGCGCCCAGGGCGAGGATACGACGCCCCACCGCGTGAAGTACAAGAAACTGATGGAATAAAGGATATCCGCCGCAGCGGCGCCGTCGGACGGCGGCAGCCCGGCGCGGTATGAAAACTCTTCGACAACAATGGCACAGAAACCTTCGATCCCCAAGGGTACGCGCGACTTCTCCCCCGTGGAGATGATGCGCCGCAACTATATTTTCGATACGATCCGCCGGGTCTTCCGCACCTACGGCTACGCGCCGCTCGAGACGCCCGCCATGGAGAACCTCTCGACGCTGCTGGGCAAGTATGGCGACGAGGGCGACAAGCTCCTCTTCAAGATTCTCAATTCGGGCGACTACGCCTCGGGCCTTTCGGACGAGGAGGTGCGCCAGGCCTCGAAGATCAGCGAAAAGGGCCTTCGCTACGACCTGACGGTCCCCTTCGCCCGCTATGTCGTGCAGCACCAGAGCGAGCTGACCTTCCCCTTCAAGCGCTACCAGATGCAGCCCGTATGGCGTGCCGACCGTCCGCAGAAGGGACGCTACCGCGAGTTCTACCAGTGCGACGTCGATGTTATCGGCACGCGGTCGCTGCTGTGCGAGGTGGAACTCGTGGAGATCGTCGAGCGGGTTTTCGGGGCGCTGGGCATCCGCGTGGCGCTGAAGATGAACAACCGCAAGATCCTCTACGGCATTGCCGAGGCGATCGGACATGCCGACAAGATGATGGACATCACGGTGGCGATCGACAAGCTCGAGAAGATCGGTCTGGAGAACGTGAAGGCCGAGCTGCTGGAGCGCGGATTGACGCCGGAGGCTGTCGAACGGCTTCAGCCGATTCTTGAGTTGAGTGGCGACAACTCCTCGAAACTCGCGCAGTTGCGCGAAATGTTGGCCGCATCGGAAACAGGCCTTCGGGGCATCGAGGAGATGCAGACTATTTTCGATACGGTCGCCGGACTGGGCCTTGCGCTTCCGGTTGAACTCGACCTCTCGCTGGCCCGCGGCCTGAATTACTATACCGGGGCGATTTTCGAGGTCAAGGCGCTGGATTTCGCCATCGGCTCGATCTGCGGCGGAGGACGCTACGACGATTTGACGGGCATCTTCGGCATGCCGGGCATGTCGGGTGTCGGCATTTCGTTCGGCGCCGACCGCATCTACGACGTCATGACGGGCCTCGACCTCTTCCCGGCCGAGGTGAGCTGCACGACGCGCGTATTGTTCGTCAATCTGGGCGCTGCCGAGCAGGCTGCCGCCCTGCCGCTGCTGCGCGCCGTGCGCAACGCGGGCCTCTCGGCCGAGATCTACCCCGATGCGGTCAAGATGAAGAAACAGATGGAGTATGCCAACCGCCGCGGCATCCCGATGGTGGTGATCGTCGGCTCGGAGGAGCTGGCGGCAGGTGTCGCCACGGTCAAGGACATGCTCTCGGGCGATCAGCGCCAGGTTCCCTTTGCGGAGCTTGCCGCAGCCCTTCAATAGACGGCCGCCTGTCGCGGAATGATATCGGGTGTCGGATGCAGGCGTCTGTGTCCGACACCGGTGTCTTCCGACGTGAGCTTCCGGGACCTTAAAAACGATTTTTATCATGCGCAAAACGATTTTTTCACTCCTGACGCTGTTTGCGGTGCTGCCCCTTGCGGCACAGCAGACCGACGATCTGGAGCAACTGCAGAAGTTTACCCGGATCTACCGGTATCTGTCCGAGCTCTATGTCGATGACGAGCCGATGGGCCCCGTGATCGAAGGGGCCATCGAAGGGATGCTTGAACGGCTGGATCCCCATTCGGCCTACCTGACGGCCGAGGAGATGCGCGGCGTGCGCGAAAGCCTCGACGGGGAGTTCAGCGGTATCGGCGTGGAGTTCAATGTGCTGCGCGACACGGTCGTCGTGGTCAATACCATAGCGGGCGGTCCTGCCGAGCGGGCCGGCATGCGGGCCAACGACCGCATCGTGCGTATCGACACGCTCGTTGCCGTGGGCCTTACGCGCGTCGATGTGCCGAAATACCTGCGGGGCCGGCGCGGCACGAAGGTCGCATTGGAGGTTGTGCGGCCGGGCGTGGCCGGGATGCTTCGCTTCATGCTGGTGCGCGACCGCATTCCGATCCATACGGTCGATGCGGCCTATCCGGCATCGGACGGTGTGGGTTATATCCGGGTAAACCGCTTCGGACATACGACCTTCGCGGAGTTTCGGGAGGCTTACCGCCGTTTGGGTCGTCCCGAAGCCCTGATTCTCGACCTGCAGGGTAACGGCGGCGGTTTGCTTGACGAGGCGATCGGCCTGGCGGGATTCTTCCTGCCGCGGGGCGCCGTGGTCGTCTCGACCGAAGGCCGCGCCGTGCCCGCCACGGATTTCGAGACGCAGAGCCCCGGCGAGAATCTGCGGGGACGACTGGTCGTCCTGATCGACGAGTCGTCGGCTTCGGGTTCGGAGATCGTGGCCGGGGCCGTGCAGGACTGGGACCGCGGCGTCGTCGTCGGTCGCCCGAGTTTCGGCAAGGGGCTCGTGCAGCGGCAGATCTCGCTGCCCGACGGGTCGGCCGTGCGCCTGACGGTCGCCCGTTACCATACCCCTTCGGGTCGGGTTATCCAGCGCCCCTACGAGAAGGGCAACCGGCGGGAGTATTATCTCGACCACCTGCGCCGCTACGACGACCGGGTGCGCGACTCGCTCGATGCCGGGGCTCCGGCCTACCGTACGCTCCGCACGGGACGTACGGTATACGGCGGTGGCGGTATCCGTCCCGATGTGCTCGTAGCACCCGATACGATGGGCTATTCGGATTATTACGCCCGTTTGGTCCGTGAAGGCGTCTTTTCCGACTTTGTGAACAACTGGCTCGATCGATCGCGCGACAGTCTGGCGGCCCGGTATGTTGATTTTCCCGCCTTTGAAAGCGGCTTCGAGGTTTCCGATCCGTTGGTTGAAGCGTTGAAAACGGAGGGCGAACAGCGCGGCATTGCATTCGACGCCGCGGGGTATGCCGCCTCCGAAACGGTGTTGCGCACGCAGCTTAAGGCACTTGCGGCACAGCGCCTGTTCGGGGTGGATGCCTATTTCCGGATTTTGAATCCCGTGCTGAACGGAGCCTACATCGAGGCGATGTCCATCCTTTCCGATTGGGACGGCCGGGGCAAGCCGCTTCTTGAACCGAAAAAATAGATGAAGTTTTTGGAACTATGGATTATTTTATGTAAATTCGTTTAGACAAAAAGACCAAAACAACTGGTTACGAATTTACCTAAAACTGCTTTATTCATGGCTCCATCAGCTACACGACGCGGAAACGACGAGTACGACGATCCCATTTTGTCGAAGGCCGTCAAGGCTGGACGCAGAACCTATTTCTTCGACGTCCGGACTACGCGCGGAGACGATTGTTTTCTGACCATCACCGAAAGCCGGAAGATGGTCGATGATTCCGGGACGATCACCTACGACCGGCACAAGATTTTCCTTTACAAGGAGGATTTCGACAAATTCGCCCAGGAACTCAATGAAACGATCGGGTTCATTCGCGACAGGTTGTCATCCGCACCGCAAGGGTGTGCCGAAAAGGGGGAATAACCCCGTTGTTTCCTGTCCGCTCCGATGCAGGAGGGGAGAGAGTATGACCTCTTATGAGACTTCCGGGTCGCAGGCAGATGCGGCCCGGAAGTTTTGTATAATGTGCCTCGTGTATTTGGAGATGCGGAACACTTGTCGTATCTTTGCGGGCGAACAAACTTCCCGCGAGGTCAGGCATTTTCGGGGTGGTGTCCCCCGGGGTCCGGATGTGGATCCGCCTGCTGCTGCGGGCCTTGTGTGAAAAGTATGAAAATCACCGATTCTGTTCTTTTGGTACTCAAGGGATGCGCCATGGGCATGGCCGATGTCGTCCCGGGAGTCTCGGGCGGTACGATCGCCTTTATTTCCGGCATTTACGAGGAGTTGATCGACTCGATCCGCCGGGTTGATGCCACGGCGTTGAAACTGCTGGTGCGGCTGCGCTTCGGCGAGCTGTGGCGTCATGTGAACGGGAGCTTCCTCTTCTGTGTCCTGCTGGGCATCGCCATTGCGATCTTCTCGCTGGCCCGGCTGATGACCTACCTGCTCGAACACCATCCGATCGAGATCTGGTCCTTCTTTTTCGGACTGATCATCGCCTCGGCACTGCTTGTGGCCCGGCAGGTGGGGCATTGGAACTGGCGTACGGTTGCGGCCTTTGCCCTCGGGGCTGCGGCGGCCTGGTGGATTACCGTCGCCTCCCCTACCGAAACGCCCAATGACTGGTGGTTCGTGATGCTGTCGGGCGCCATTGCCATCTGCGCAATGATCCTTCCCGGTATTTCGGGCGCCTTCATCCTGCTGCTGCTGGGCAAATACCAGTACATCATGCAGGCCGTCGTCGATCTGAACATTCCCGTGATGGCGATCTTCGTGGTCGGCGCCGCTGCGGGCATCGTCTCCTTCTCGCACCTGCTTTCGTGGCTGCTCAAGCATTGGCATGATCTGACGGTATCGGTGCTCATGGGCTTCATGGTCGGCTCGCTCAACAAGGTGTGGCCGTGGAAAGAACCCGTCGAAACCTATCTCGACAGCCACGGCGAGTTGCAGCCTCTGGTCGAGCGCAATATTACGCCGGGGCATTTCGAGGCACTGTATGACAAACCCTCGCTGCTCGCGCAGGCCGTGTTGCTCTGCATCGTGGGCTTCCTCACGATCTACGGCATCGAATTGCTGGCGCGTATCATCGTCAAGAAACGCGAGGCATGAGACATTTCGGGCTTATCGGCCGGCCGCTCGTCCATTCGGCCTCGGCGCGTTACTTTACGGAGAAGTTCCGCCGCGAAGGGCTCGTGGAGTGTTCCTATGCGCTCCATGAGCTGTCGTGTATCGGGGAGCTCCCTGCGCTGCTTGCCGCTACGCCCGACCTGTGCGGGCTGAACGTTACGATTCCCTACAAGCGCGACGTTATGCCCTATCTGGATCGTGTGGCCCCCGAGGCGGCAGCCATCGGTGCGGTGAACTGCATCCGACGCCGTGAGGACGGGACGCTTGAAGGGTGCAATACTGATATCGTCGGACTGCGCGTCTCGCTGGACCGGCTGCTGGGTGAGGCGCAGCCTTCCGGTGCGCTGATCCTCGGCACGGGAGGCGCTTCGCAGGCCGTACAGTATGCCCTTGCCGAGCGGGATATTCCGTTCGAACTCGTCTCGCGCGACCCGGCCAAGGGAAACTATACCTACGACAACCTTCCCTTCGAGACGGTGGCCGAAAGCCGGTTGATCGTCAATGCGTCGCCCGTGGGGACCTACCCTGCCGTCGATGCGGCGCCGCGGATCCCCTATGCGGCCCTGACCCCGGACCATTTTCTGCTCGATCTGGTCTACAATCCGCCGCTGACGCGATTTCTCGACTACGGACGGCAGCGCGGTGCCCGCATCCTGAACGGCGAGACGATGTTCCGCGAGCAGGCCGAGGCGTCGTGGCGTTTCTGGAACGGTTCTATGTAAAAATTGCAGGATAATGAAATGTAAGATGTTGCTTTCCGTCGTGCTTGCCTTTTCGGGGCTTCTCTCCTTTGCGCAGGAGCAGCCCGAGGCACCCCGTTTCAACGGGGCCGACGTGCAGTATTTCATGCGCCGCCTTGTCGGCGAGTTCGGAGAAGTCGTCGAGGAGCGGCAGATCGCGGCCGAGACCCTCTCGCCGCAGGTTGCCGTGGCATTCGAGGTCAGTGCGGACGGCAGTGTCGGCGAATGGCGCTTCCGCGACCGCAACTCCGAGGGCCGCGACCGTTACGACGTGGAGCCGGCCTCCGAAACGACCCGCGAAGCGCTGACCGAGGCCTTCTCGCGCCTCGGGGGATGGAGCCCTGCAACCTATGCCGACGGTCGGACGACGGACTATACGCTGCGACTGGTGCTGCGCCTTCCTGTCGAAAAGTATCTCCGTGCCCAGGAGCCCGATCCGCTGCTCTTCCTGGGCAAGGATCCCCGCGAAAGTTTTACGGAGTGGATGCGGGCAAGGGTCCATTATGATGCCCGTTATGCGAAGGTCGGCGGCGTGGTGCGCGTGAAGTTCTACATCGAGCCGACGGGCCGTGTGGTGATCGGCGAGGTGCTCCGGTCTCCCGACGAGCAGCTCACGAAAGAGGTGCTTCGGGCCATCCGTGCCAGCAAGGGTAAGTGGACGCCCCGCAAGGTGGACGGCGTGCCGCAGCGCACGGCCTACGAGTTCCACTGCAATTATGTGAACGACGGGTATTGATCCGCTGCCGCCCGCGAAAAAGATATTCGCCCCGACCGTACAGCCGTACGGCGGGGCGAATCGTTTTTTTGCGGATCCCGCGGACAAAATCGTCAAGACGGTGCAGTCCGTTCCGTGGCCGCACTGTTGGGAGTGCGTGCGATTCCGGGATCTTACCGGTGATGCAGCATGGCTTTCGCCTTCTCATAGTCCTCTTCGCGAACCACGACCTGGGCGGGCATCGTGCCCAACGGGTAGATGGCCGACATGTATTCGTTGCGGATCGTCGACCAGATTCCGGCGCTGTCGAGCATCGACTTGGCGATCTCGGCTTCCGTGATGGAGTTGTACTCCGCCAATACAACCTGGGTCTCGTCTTTCATAAGAAATTCGTTTTATGTTCGGTATCTAAAATTAAGCATTTTGTTGATAAAATGCAAGAGCCCTGCCACAAAATCTCCGGAAATATTGCGTATCTTTGTCGGAGTCCGATCCGAATGAAGGCTGCCGTAGAATATGGCGGCCGTTTTCGCGACCGGCAGAAAGAAAAACAGCACACGGTTTCATGTCCCAGTTCGTTCACCTTCACGTTCACTCGCAATATTCGATTCTCGACGGTCAGGCCAGCATCCAGCGTCTGGTGGACAAGGCCATGGCCGACGGGCAGCCCGGCATTGCCATCACGGACCACGGCGACATGTTCGGCATCAAGGAGTTCTACAACTATGTCAAGAAGGTCAAGGGCAAGTTGAAGGACAAGGCTGCCGAGTGCGAGAAGCGTCTTGCGGCGCTCGGCGACGGCACGGAGCAGGCGGCCGACACGGCGGCGGAGATCGCCGCCTGTGAGAAGCAACTCGAAGAGCTGCGCGCCAAGATGAATTTCAAGCCGATCATCGGTTGCGAGGTCTATGTCGCCCGGCGGCGCCTGCAGGATAAGGAGGGTAAGCCCGACCAGAGCGGTTACCACCTGATCCTGCTGGCAAAGAACCTCAAGGGATACCACAACCTCATCAAGATCGTCTCGAAGGCCTGGACCGAAGGTTTCTACATGCGTCCCCGAACGGACCGCACGGAGATCGAGAAGTACCACGAGGGGCTGATCTGCTGCTCGGCCTGCCTGGCAGGCGAGGTGCCGCGGGCCATCACGGACGACGATCTGGAGAAGGCCGAGGAGTCGATTCTCTGGCACAAGCGGGTCTTCGGCGACGACTATTATCTCGAGCTGCAGCTGCACAAGGCGACCGTCGAACGGGCCAACCACGAGGCCTACCCCATGCAGCTGAAGGTGAACCGCCACCTGCGCGAACTGGCGGCCAAACATCACATCCGCATGGTCTGCACGAACGACGTGCATTTCGTGGACGAGGACAACGCCGAGGCCCACGACCGGCTGATCTGCCTCTCGACGGGCAAGGACCTCGATGATCCGAAGCGCATGCTCTACTCCAAGCAGGAGTGGCTCAAGACGACGGCCGAGATGGCTGCGATCTTCGGCGAGACGGATCCCGAGGCGATGCAGACGACCGTGGACATCTGCAATCAGGTGGAGTGCTACTCGATCGACCATGCACCGATTATGCCGACGTTCGAGATCCCTGCGGAGTTCGGCACCGAGGAGGAGTACCGCGCCCGCTATACGGAGCAGGACCTCTACGACGAGTTCACGCGCGACGAGCACGGCAACGTGGTCATGTCCGAGGAGGAGGGCCGCAAGAAGATCGAGAAACTGGGCGGCTACGACAAGCTCTACCGCATCAAGCTCGAGGCCGACTACCTGGCCAAGCTGACGATGGAGGGGGCGCACCGCCGTTACGGCGAACAGCTCACCGACGAGCAGCACGAGCGGCTGATCTTCGAGCTACATATCATGAAGACGATGGGTTTCCCGGGATACTTCCTCATCGTGCAGGACTTTATCCGTGCGGCGCGTGAGGAGCTCGACGTCTCGGTGGGCCCGGGGCGTGGTTCGGCGGCCGGTTCGGCCGTGGCCTACTGTCTCGGCATCACGCAGATCGACCCCATCGCCTACGACCTGCTGTTCGAGCGTTTCCTCAATCCCGACCGTATCTCGCTGCCCGATATCGACGTCGATTTCGACGATGACGGCCGCGGCCGCGTGTTGAACTGGGTTACGCAGAAGTACGGCAAGGAGAAGGTCGCACATATCATCACCTACGGCACGATGGCCACGAAACTGGCCATCAAGGATGTCGCGCGCGTGCAGAAACTGCCCCTTCCGGAATCGGACCGGTTGTGCAAGCTCGTCCCCGACAAGATCCCCGACAAGAAACTCAACCTGCAGAGCGCCATCGATTACGTTCCCGAGCTGAAGGAGGCCGAGCAGTCGGACAACCCTGTGCTGCGCGATACGATCCGCTATGCCAAGATGCTCGAGGGCAACGTCCGCAATACGGGCGTGCATGCCTGCGGCACGATCATCTGCCGCGACGACATCACGGACTGGGTGCCCGTCTCGACGGCCGACGACAAGGAGACCGGCGAGAAGATGCTTGTAACGCAGTACGAGGGTTCGGTGATAGAGGATACGGGTCTTATCAAGATGGACTTTCTGGGGCTGAAGACCCTGTCGATCATCAAGGATGCCGTCGAGAATGTCCGCCAGACGAAACACATCGAGGTCGATATCGACGACTTCTCGATCATCAACGACAAGGCAACCTACAAGCTCTACGGCGAGGGCCGTACCGTCGGGACGTTCCAGTTCGAGTCCGCCGGCATGCAGAAATACCTGCGCGAGCTGCAGCCCTCGACCTTCGAGGACCTGATCGCCATGAACGCCCTCTACCGTCCGGGGCCGATGGACTATATCCCCGACTTCATCGCCCGCAAACACGGCCGCAGCCCCATCGTCTATGACATCCCGGTCATGGAGAAGTACCTGAAGGATACCTACGGCGTTACGGTTTATCAGGAGCAGGTCATGCTCTTGTCGCGTCTTCTGGCCAACTTCACGCGCGGCGAGTCGGACACGCTGCGCAAGGCCATGGGTAAGAAGCTCAAGGACAAGCTCGACGCCCTGAAGCCGAAGTTCATCAGCGGCGGGCAGAAGAACGGCCATGACAAGGAGACGCTCGAGAAGATCTGGGCCGACTGGGAGAAGTTCGCCTCCTACGCCTTCAACAAGTCGCATGCGACCTGCTATTCGTGGGTGGCGTTCCAGACCGCCTACCTCAAGGCCAACTACCCTTCGGAGTACATGGCGGCGGTGTTGAGCCGCAACCTGGCGAACATAGAGCAGCTGACGCTCTATATGAACGAGTGCAAGCGTATGGGCATCAGCGTGCTGGGCCCCGATATCAACGAGTCGGTGCGCACCTTCTCGTCCAACGAGTCGGGCGACGTGCGTTTCGGACTGGCTGCGGTGAAGGGTGTCGGCGAGGCGGCTGTCGATAGCATCATTGCCGAGCGCCGTGCAAACGGCCGTTTCAAGGATATCTACGATTTCGTGGAGCGTGTGAACTATACGCTTGTAAACCGCAAGTGCCTCGAGAATCTCGCCTATGCCGGAGCCTTCGATTCGATTACGGAGTTCCCGCGCAGCAAGTTCTTCGGCGTCGATACGCGCGATGCGAACGGGGCCTCGTTCATCGAGCTGCTCATCCGTTACGGGCAGCGCTACCAGACCGAGCGCAACAACGCCCAGCAGAGTCTCTTCGGCGGCGACGGGCATGTCGATATCCAGCGCCCCCTGACCCCCTCCTGTGCCGACTGGAGCCAGCTTGAAAAACTCTCGAAGGAGCGCGAGATGGTCGGGCTCTATCTTTCGGCGCATCCGCTCGACGATTACAAAATCATCATCGACCACATGTGCAAGACGCAGCTCTCGGAGCTGGAGCACCTCGATGCGCTGAAGGGGCAGGAGTTTGCCGTGGCGGGCATGGTCGTCGGCGTGCAGAACCTGATGACCAAGACCGGAAAGCCCTGGGGGCGCTTCAAGCTGGAGGATTACAACGGCTCGCATGAGTTCGCCCTCTTCGGCAAGGATTACGAGAATTTCCGCAAGTATCTCTTCCCCGACTATTTCCTCCTGATCCGCGGAAAAGTGCAGCCGCGGCCCTACAACGACAAGGAGCTGGAGTTCAAGGTGCTGTCGATGATGCAGCTCTCCGAGGTGCGGGATTCGATCCACGAGGTCTCGGTGCAGCTTCCCGTCGAGTCGGTTACCAATACGCTTGTCCACGAACTTGCGGAGCGGGTGCGGGCCTCGAAGGGCGATACGGTATTCCGGGTCTATATCTACGACAATGAAGCCCGCGTATCGTTGAATCTCTTTTCGAAGAGCTACAAGGTCTCCC
>DWWQ01000005.1 GCA_019119615.1 Candidatus Alistipes stercoravium
GAGGTGCCGTGGAGCAGCGCGGCGTCATCGATGAAGTACGAGGGGATCATCGAGAAATCGGTCATGCCGAGCATCGGGTTGTTGATGCGCATGCCGTTCCACGTTACCTGCGTATGCGAGGGGCCCGTTCCGCGGAACGAGACGGTCGAGAGCGTCGCGCGCCCGTACTGCTTGACAAAGAGCGGGGAGTTGAAGGTCAGGATGTCGGCCATCGAGAGGGCGATGTTCTGCCGGAGGACCGTCGAGTCGAGCTGCGTCTTCTGGACGCCGATCTCCTGCATCGGCCGGCGTCCCCAGACCGGCACCTCGCGGATGGCGATCGTGCGTTGCACGCTCCGTGTATCGCTGCCGGTGCCCGCATTCGGCCTCTCCGGCGACTGGGCGGAGAGCACCGCGGGGAGCAGCAGCGCGAGGATCGATATCGGAATGCGGCGTTTCATCATCGGGGGGCTTATTTCCAGCAGAAGGCTCCGGGCGTAATGCCCGCATAGAACGAGTCCACCTCTTCGCCGTCGGGCGTGAAGCGGTAGATGAGCCCCTGCTGCTGGTAGTCGATGGCGTCGGCGACGTAGACCTCCTCGCTGCGGGGATCGACCGTCAGTCCGTAATATTTCGTGTCGCGGCGGGGGATGAAGGGCTCCGTGGGGAGCTGCTCCGCATCGACCGACATCCGCCAGATGTCGTTGTTGATCCAGTAGAGCCGGTCGCCCGTGCCGTTGATCTGGATCTCCGAGGGGGCGTCGCCCAGCTGGAAGCGGAAGCGTGCCTCGACCGAGAAACTTTCGGTGTCGATGCGGTAGAGCGCCGGCGCCTCGTATCCGTAGGGACTGCCTTCGTACCCGCCGTCGGTGATCGTCCAGAGCTTGCCGTGGCAGTCCAGCGCGAGCGACGTGGGCTGGATGCCGACCTGCAGCTCGCCGTCCACCGCGTCGCGTTCGGTGTCGATGCGCAGGATGCGGTTCTGGTA
This sequence comes from Candidatus Alistipes stercoravium, assembly GCA_019119615.1. Classification (GTDB taxonomy): domain Bacteria; phylum Bacteroidota; class Bacteroidia; order Bacteroidales; family Rikenellaceae; genus Alistipes; species Alistipes stercoravium. The sequence goes on from DWWQ01000005.1 coordinate 968, forward strand.
GGCCCAGCAGTTTACATAGACATACTTGCCCTGCTGCACCATCTGCTCCGTGGAGCCGTTCTGCATCGTCATGCCCGGGCATTCGATGTATCCCGTGATCTCGAAACGGCGGGGATTGACGATGGCGATGCGGTTGTCCCAGATCTGGGTAACGTAGGCCTTTTCGTCCGAGAGGAAGTGGATGTAGCGTGGGGAGGTGAAGCCGGTGATGCGTCCGACTTCGCGGAAGGTGCGGGTGTCGATGGCGAAGATGACGTGCGAGTTGTTCACCACCACCCAGCCGATGTCGCCGCGCAGGGTCATCGACTGCGCCACGTCACCCAGCTTGAAGCCGTTGGCGCGCCTGAAAACCTCGTTCTCGACCTGCCGCGTCCGGGGGTCGTAGAAGGAGAGGGTGGCGTTTCCGTACTGGAAGTTGCCCTCGTTGGTGATGAACAGACCGCTCTCCGACGCCTCGAACTGCTCGATCGTCCCGTAGTCCCATTTCATGCAGCCCCCGCCGAGGAGCAGGAGCCCCACGATGGAGAGCATAAGCCGTAAAATCCGTTTCATCTCTTCTTGCGCAACTGTTCACTGCGGACGGGCGCCGGCGGGACGAACGGGAAAGGGGTAATCCGGAGAGGCTGGTACAACGATCCGATTCCTACCCGAAACCCGCGGGTGCAAATCCGTATGGCAGGGCAGGTCTTCTGACTCGTCCCGTCCGAGGCGCCTTCCCGGTAAACCCAGTGGCAAAGAGTGCCTGCGGACCATCTCTCCCCGGCTGCGGGGGAGGGGACTTACAGCAGCGAGTACTGTTCCGGAATTTCACCGGATTCCCTTTTCATCCGCACCGTGCGTAACGGCCCGAAGCGGGCGGCGGTGCGGAAACCCTGTGGGTGCAAAGGTAGGCATTTTTTTTGGAAGCGGCATGCCCGGCGTCCTCTTTTTTGGAGGAAGGGGATCGGGGTTTTGCTTGCCCCGGAATTTTTCCTACCTTTGCCCCGTATGATGGCTTCGATCCGCAAGACATACGCCGCACTGCGGCCCGATGCGCTCGTGATGCTGTGGCTCGGCATCTGGTGGTGCGCCAACCTGCTCGAAGCGGGCTTTACGGAACTGGCCAACGACGAGGCCTACTACCACCTCTTCGCCGGGCGGCTTGCATGGGGCTATTTCGACCATCCGCCCGTCACGGCACTGCTCGTGTGGCTCGGTGAGAGGCTCTTCGGCGGCGAGCTGAGCGTGCGCTTCTTCTTCACGCTGCTGCAGCCCCTCTACCTGTGGGTGCTCTGGCGTCTGGTGCGCCCCGCCGGGGCGCAACGCCGCGATGCGACGCTCTATGTCATGATCTGCGCGGCGACGCTCATGCTCCAGCTCTACGGCTTTATCGCCGTGCCCGACGGACCGCTGCTCTTCGCCGCGGCGCTCTTCCTGTGGAGCTTCCGCAACTTTGCCGAACACCGCCGCGGTGCCTGGCTCTGGATGGGTGCCGCAATGGCCCTAATGGCCTACAGCAAGTACCACGGGGCGCTGGTCGTGCTCTTCGCCCTGGCGGCCAACCCGCAACTGCTGCGCCGTCCGGGGCTTTATGCCTCGGGAGCGGTGGCCGCCCTGCTGCTCATCCCGCACCTCGTTTGGCAGTATGAGCACGACTGGGCCTCGTTTGTCTATCACCTCTCGTCGCGCAACGCCACCTTCCGCGTGAATTACGTTACCGAGTTTCTGGCGAACATGCTCGTGGTCTTCAACCCCTTCTTCGTGCCGCTCTACGTCCAGGCGTGGCGGAAGACGCGGGCGGCATCGCGCGGAGCCCTGTGGCGGACGCTGAAACTCCTCCCCGTGGCCTTCATTGGCTTCTTCCTCCTCTCGTCGCTGCGCGGCTATGTGCAGCCCCAGTGGGTGATCGTCGCCGCATTCGGCCTCATCGCGCTGCTGTTCGACTACGCCCGGCACCATGCCCGCACGCGGCGCTATGTGATGCGTGCCGGCGCCGTTACGCTCGTGCTGGTGGCCCTCGTGCGTCTGGAGATGATCTTCAATCCGCTGGGTATCCGCTTCGAGGTTTTCGACAACAGGGAGAGTTACGGTGCCATCGCCGCCGAAGCCGGGGGACGCCCCGTCGTCTTCCGGCACGGGTATGCCGTGGCGGCCAAATATGCCTTCTATACGGGCGGCGAGGCCTACTGCCAGCCCAACATCCGTTACCGGACTCACCAGTGGCAGTTCCGCAACGACGACGACCGCTTCACGGGACGCGAGGTGCTCGTCGAGTGTCCGGCGCCGGCCGCGCCCGATACGACGGGCCGCATCCGGACCCTGCGGATGGCCAACGGCCGCAACTTCTCGTGGTTCGTGGACCCCGCGTTCCACCCCTTGCGCCGCGTCTCGATCGCGATCGACGGGCTGCCCGGGCGGGTTTCTGCGGGAGATACGCTGCACCTGGCGCTGCGCGCGGAGAACCCCTATCCCTATGCCGTCGAGGTGGGCGACAGCGTGCAGCTGTCGATGCTCTGGAAGCATGGGCGTTTCCGCGTCGAGGAGTTCGTGCTGCCGCAGCGCCTCACGCTGCCGGCTGCGGGCGCAACGGCGTGCGACGTGCGCTTTGTCGTCCCGGAGCAGCTGGCAGGCGAGCGCTTCGATGTCGGCTTCGCCCTGCGCAGGGAGGGGTATACGAACTGGTACAACGGAAAGGCGCTGCCCGTGGAGGTGGCCGCAGCCCGATAAACCCGATATATGGAGTGGCGGGGAGAGATCGCTCCGCCGGTGAGTCAGTGAATCAGTGAGCAAGGTATGATCGAACAGTTTCTGAAATTCTGCGTTGTGGGAGGTTCCGGGGTCTTCGTGGACTTCGGCATCACCTATGCCTGCAAGGAGTGGCTGCGGCTGAACAAGTATGCCGCCAATTCGTTGGGATTCCTCTGTGCCGCAACGACCAACTACATCCTGAACCGTCTCTGGACCTTTCACAGCGAAAATCCCGACATCGCGGGACAGTATCTGCGCTTTCTGGGCATCGCGGTTGTGGGGCTGGCGATCAACAACGCCACGATCTATCTGCTGCACAATCGCTTCCGGATGAACTTCTACCTGGCTAAGCTCTTTGCCACGGGGGTGGTTACCGTCTGGAACTTCTTCATGAACTACTTCTTCACCTTCCTGTAAGAAACGTATCCGGCCTGTCCGGCCCAAACGAGAAACCGGACCTTCCCATGCGGGAGGTCCGGCCTTTTTCGATGTCTGCTTTTTTCCGTGTTGGTGCCTTTTTCAGCGGGCGGCGCGTTTGCGGATGCGGCGCAACGGGAGTCCGAGCACCCCGAAGAAGGCTTCGCGGAAGATGCCTCCCGACATCTTCGACACCCCTTCGCGGCGCTCGACGAAGACGATCGACACTTCGCGCAGCTTCAGCCCGAGTCTCCAGGCCGTATATTTCATCTCGATCTGGAATCCGTAGCCCTTCATGCGGATGGCGTCGAGGTCCATCGTCTCGAGCGCCCGGCGCGAATAGCAGACGAAGCCGGCTGTGGCGTCATGCAGCGGCATGCGCGTTACGGTGCGTACATAGACCGACGCGAAGTAGGACATCAGCAGCCGCGACATGGGCCAGTGGATGACGTTTACCCCCTCCACATAGCGCGAACCCACCACCACGTCGTATCCTTCGGCGGCCGTGCGGTAGAGGCGGACCAGATCGTCGGGATTGTGCGAAAAGTCGCAGTCCATCTCGCAGATGTAGTCGAAGCCGTGCTCCAGCCCCCAGCGGAACCCCGTGAGATAGGCCGTGCCGAGACCCTGTTTGCCCGATCGCTCCAGCAGGTGCAGCGTCTCGGGAAACTCCTTCTGGCGCTCGCGGACGATGGCTGCCGTGCCGTCGGGCGAACCGTCGTCGATGACGAGCATCTCGAACGGCTCCTCGAGCGAGAAGACCTTCGAGATCATCGCCGAGATGTTCTCTTTTTCGTTGTAGGTCGGGATGATAACGAGTTTGCGCATGGCCTTCGGATTGTGGTTACGGGACAAATATACGATTATTTTGTGATTCCGGGATTCCCGGCCGCTCTTTTTGCGGGGCGTTTCAGTTGCCGGAGTGCGGCCTTGTCGGCGCTGTCCGCCCGGTATGATTCGCGGATTTTCTGCAGCGAGCGGTTGAAGGTCCAGTCGTCGAGCGGGCAGTCGTTTTCTAACCAGGGCCGGGTTCTGGCGGGCAGCCTGACGAAGCAGACCGAAACGGCCCACGCCACGCCCATGCGGGCGTAGTAACCCTCGTGGCGGATCGCACCCAGCAGCCCGAGCAGGGCATCGATGTGCTCCTCATCGACGAAGTTGCCCAGGGCCATGACCACCGCAAAACGGATGTCGTATTCCGCGTCGGAGCGGAAGTAGGGCTGTATGAAGCGCCACATCGCTTCGCGCTCGTCGGCGCGGAGCCGCCAGCAGAAGCAGTCGCAGACGGCCCAGTTGTCGATCCGGGGGACGAAACGGGCGACCCGTTCGAGCTTCTCCTCGATCGGGCATGCGGCATATCCGATGACAAGGCCTTCGATCAGCCGCTCCTCGAAATAACGTACCTCGAGGCTGTCGAGGAATGCGCGCCAGTCGCCGCGGGCGATGCGCCGGGCGATTTTCCGCAGAAGGGGAATACGAATGCCGAGCAACTCCCCGACGCCGGGTATGAGCGATGCCGTAAACTCCCGGTAGCGGGGGTCGGCGAGTGCGAGCAGCTCTTCGCGGAGGGTCATCGGACGGGGGGGATTATTCGATGCGTGTTACCGTGCGGTAGCAGCCGACGCCGCACACCTCGGTCGAGATCTCGCCGACGTTGTTGCCTGCCTTGGTGTTCACGCCGGTCTGGATGCGGATGTAATCGATCTGCGGCAGGTGCACCGCCTCGCCCCGTTCATCGACGGCGTCGGCGATCCGGAAGCGGTTTTTCATGCCCAGACGGTCGATCATGGAGTAGTTGTCGGCATACCCCCACGAGAAGGGTTGCATGATGTATTTTCCGGAGGCTTCATCGTAGCGGACATTGTCGCGCAGCCGCGTTCCGCGGTAGGTGAGCGATGCGACCCATGCCGGGACATAACTCTCCTGCGTATGGACGCCGATGCGGTCGATCGTCCCCGTGTGGCCGTAGTTGTCGCTCCAGGCGACCGGCTCCCCGGCCTGTGCCGGTGCCGTATAGGTGATCTCGTAGCCGTGCAGCGTCTCGGCATTGTCGTATTCGCTGCCCCGCAGCTGGTACCAGGTGCCCGGGGCTCCCTGTACCCGCTGCGCCACCCAGACGATGCCGGGCTCCGAGGAACCGTCGAAGGTGTTCCCGATGACGTAGAGATCGTATCCGCCCGTGTTGGGGACGGGCTGGTCGAACTCCGCGACCAGGTAGCCGCCCCAGCCTCCGAGCGAGACGTACAACCCGTTTGCGAGACGTTCCGTAGCATAGACCGTGGCCTCTGCGGGGGTTGTTATCGGTGTATCGGGGAATCCTGCATCGGAACTGTTGATGAACTGCCCGGGAGCGGGGGTGTATTCGTAAATTCGGGATGCCGGGTCTTCGATTTCGACCGTCGAGGTCTCTTTGTCCGTGTTGCAGGCTGCAAGGGCGAGAAGGAACAGGAGAGGGAATCGTTTCATTCTGTCATGAGTTTTTCGGTCGCGGTTTCCGGCCGCCGACCGTGATTTTATGGGGCGCTGCCGCCCCGTGCGGAGCAAAAGTACGCTTTTTTCGCGGAATGCAGCGGCATTTGCCCGGAAAAGATTATCTTTGTAGGAAAAGCTCCTCGATATCGGGACGGATGCCGCAGTATTGTGCCTGCAGATCCTTTTTCCCGGGTCGGGCTGTCGGATTTGACCATGAGTGCACTCTCCATCCGGGAAATCGACGCGTGGACGCCTTCGCTTGCCGAGGCGCTCGACAGACTGCTGCCGCAGCTTTCGCCCGCATTGCAGTCCCCTACGGAGCGGGATGTGCGGGCGATGGCGGAGAGTCCCGCAACGGCTCTTTTCGCCGCCTGGTGCGACGGTGTTATCGTCGGGCTGCTCGCGCTGACATGGTACCGCGTTCCTTCGGGCTGCAAGGCCTGGATCGAGGATGTCGTCGTGGATGAAGCGGCGCGGGGGCTCGGCGTCGGGGAGCGGCTCGTGCGGGCGGCGCTGGAGCGTGCCGCGGCCGAAGGGGTCGGCCGGGTGATGCTCACCTCCCGGGCATCGCGCCGCGCGGCACATGCACTCTATCGGAAGACGGGTTTTGAGGAGGTGGATACCGTGGTGTTCGCCCGTAAAGTGGATAAATCATGAAGAAATTGCTGAAGATCGCCCTTTCGGCGGTCGCCATTCTGCTGCTGGTGCTGTTTTCGGCGCCGCTGCTGCTGCGGGACAAGATCGCCGAGGTCGTGAAACGGGAGGCCAATGAGGTCCTTGCTGCAAAATTCGATTTCGGATCGCTGAACATCAGCTTCCTGCGCCATTTTCCGAAGGCGTCGCTCGAAATGCGCGGCATGACGCTTGTCGGCATGGATCGTTTCGAGGGCGATACGATTGCCGCGGTGGAGCGCCTTTCGGTCGTCGTCAATCCCCTGTCGCTCTTCGGCGACGGCGGTTTCGAGGTTACGAAGGTGATCCTTGCGGCCCCCTCGCTTCATGCGCACAAGTGTGCCGACGGCGCGGTGAACTGGGATGTCGTGAAAACCTCCGATGCGGAGAACCCCTCCGGGACGTCTGGCGCCGGGTCGGAGGAGCCGTCCTCCGCCTTCCGCCTTTCGGTGCGGGACCTGCGTATCGAGAAGGCTGCGATCCGCTACGAGGACGACTCCTCGGGATTGCGCCTCGTGGTCAATCCGCTTGCCCTGCGGCTGCGCGGGGACCTTTCGACGGCCCGCTCGGAACTCGACCTGCGGCTTGCGGCGTCGGGCCTGCAGCTTGTCTCGGGTGTCGTTCCGCTGTTGAGCGATGCCGAGGCGAGTTTCGATGCCCGCATCGACGCCGACCTGGAGCATGGACGCTTTACATTTTCGGAAAACAAGTTGCGGCTGAATGCCATCGAACTGGGCCTTGACGGCTGGGTCGAGCTGCTTGACGACGCGGTGGCAATGGATCTTAAGGCCGGATGCGAGCGGGTGCAGTTCAAGGATGTGTTGTCGCTCGTGCCGACCTTCTATACGCGGGATTTCCGGCGCCTGACGGCTTCCGGCGAGTTGTCGATGTCGGCATGGGCCCGGGGGGAGATGCGGGGCGCCGTGTTTCCGGCCTTCGAATTCAGGACCGAGGTGCGCGACGGCAGTTTCCAATACGCCTCGCTGCCCAAGGCCGTTACGGATATCCAGATCATTGCCTCGGTGTCGAATCCCGGCTCGGTGATGGACCGTACGGTCGTGGACCTTCCGACATTCGGTTTCTCGATGGCCGGGAACAGCGTTTCGGCGACCTTCCATGCCACCGGTCTCGCTTCGGATCCCGAGTTCAGCGCTTCGGCACGGGGCCGTGTCGATCTGGGAACGCTCGGTGAGGTATATCCGCTTGAGAAGGGTACGAAGCTCTCCGGACGGATCACGGCCGACGTGGCGCTCTCGGGCCGCATGTCCGATATGGAGAAGCAGCGTTACGAGCGACTCGGGGCCCGGGGGTCACTCGTCGTCGAGGAGTTGGGCCTGACCCTTCCGTCGCTGCCCGAGGTGCATGTCCGTCGGGCTGCGGCCTCCCTGTCGCCCCGGGCGATGACGCTCGGAGAGTGCGGCATAACGGTCGGCCGCAGCGATCTGCTGGCCAACGGCCAGCTGACCGGTTATATCGGCTACCTGCTGCGCGGCAGCCTCCTGTCGGGGCGTCTTTACCTGCGGTCGAATCTGCTGGACCTGAATGAACTGCTGTCCGTGGTCCCGGCATCGGAAGAGGAGCCGGGGCAGGCGCGGCCGGCTGCGGCGGCCTCTGCGGAGCCGCAGCCGCCGGTCATTCCGGCAAACCTCGACCTGAAACTCGAAACCGAGCTGCAGCAGGTGCTCCTCGCGGAGATGAAGCTCGAGCAGGTTTCGGGTGCCGTCTCCCTTTCGGACGGCGTGCTGTCGCTCGACCGCCTTTCGATGGGCCTCTTCGGCGGCAAGGCCTCCGCTTCGGGACGTCTTGCAACGGCGGCGGAACGGGCTTCGACGCTTTCGCTTGCGGCGAATGTCTCGAATGCCTCCTTCTCGCGGACGTTCGAAGAGCTGGAGATGGTGCGCCAGCTGGTTCCGATCTTCGCCAAGACGGGAGGCGACTACTCCCTTTCGCTCGATCTCGACACGCCGCTCGATGCCCGGTTTTCGCCCGACCTCGGGGCGCTCAACGCCTCGGGCGAGATCCGCTCCGAACATATCGAACTGCAGCAGATCGAAGCCTTCGACCGGCTGGCCGCCCTGCTCAAGGACGACCGGCTGCGGAAGGTCGAGGCCCGCGACGTGGCAATCCGTTTCGTGATCCGCGACGGCCGTGTCGCCACGCTTCCCTTCAACCTGAAACTGACGGATGCGGCGTCGGTCAATTTTTCGGGATCGACGGGTCTTGATCAGACAATCGATTATACGGCGCGTGTGGAGATACCGGTAGCCGGACGTTCGCAGGCGTTCGACGTGGGTATCGACGGAACCTTTACCGATCCGCGTCTGTCGCTCGATGTGAAGAAGGCGGCCGAGGAGGCGGTCCGAAACGTCGTCGATGAGCAGGTGCAGAAACTCACCGGCAGCGAGTCGCTCTCCGAAGAGGTCGGCAGGCGCGCGGAGCAGTTGCGCAGCGAGGCGCAGCGTGCCGGGGAGCAGTTGGTCGAGGCGGCCGAAGCGCAGCGTGCGAAACTTGTCGAAGCGGCGGCCGAAAAGGGTGCCATTGCCCGCCTGGCGGCACAGAAAGCCGGGGACAAACTGGTCGCGGAAGCTGAAAAACAGGCCGAAAACCTGATGGCCGAGGCTGAACGGCAGATCGAAAAACTCCGCACGACGGAACAAACGGAGTAGCCCCGATGTTTGTCATCTTTGCCGTCCTTCTGGGAGGAATCCTTGCGGGGCGCCTGTTTCGGGGCAGACGCCTTGCTTCGTTGCCGCATCTGATTACGGGAATCATCTGGGCGCTGCTCTTTCTGCTGGGTATCGAAGTGGGGGCCGATCCGGCCGTTGTCGGAGGGCTGGCTTCGCTCGGCGTGGCGGCCTTCGTGCTCTTCGGGTGTTCGATGGCCGGAAGTATCGCGGCGGCATGGCTGCTGTGGCGCCGAATCCGGCGGCGCAGCCACGCAACGGACGGAAAAACAGAAGGTGAAAACTCCGGAAATGCCGCATCACCCGCAGCGGCCCTGCGCGGCAGTCTGGTAATTGTGGCCTTTTTCGCGGCAGGGTGCCTTGCGGGCGTGCTGACGGGAATCGATCTGTCGGAGTGGCGGGTCAGCACCTGGGTGCTCTATGCGTTGATGTTTTCGGTGGGCATGAGCCTCGGCCACGACGCCACGCTCGCCGGACGCATCCGGCAGCTGGATCCGCGGCTGGCGCTGCTGCCTCTTGCGACGGCGGTCGGAACCCTCGGCGGAGCGGCATGCGCCGCGGCGCTCGTTCCCTGGTCGGTCGGCGACACGCTGGCCGTCGGCGCCGGTTTCGGCTACTATTCGCTCTCGAGCATCTTTATCGCCGACCTGCGGGGGCCCGAACTGGCGACCATCGCCCTGTTGTGTAATATCCTGCGCGAACTCTTCACATTGCTTGCCGCGCCGTTTGTGGCCCGGTGGTTCGGACCGCTGGCCGCCGTGTCGATCGGCGGCGCCACGTCGTTCGATACGACCCTTCCCGTCATTACCCGTGCGGCCGGAGCACCTTATGCCGTCGTTTCGATTTTCCACGGCTGCGTGCTCGATTTCAGCGTGCCGTTTCTGGTGCCCTTCTTCTGTGCGCTTTGAGCCGCTTTGAATGTGCAGGGCCCGCAACCGACAGCCGGTTGCGGGCCCTGCTCCGTTCAGAGTTGGAGGTAGCTTTTGAGCGCCTCGACGTATTCGGCGAAGGCTTCGCGCCCGGTGTCGGTGATGCGGCAGACGGTGCGGGGCATCTTGCCCCGGAAGCCCTTTTCGATCTCGATGTATCCTGCCCTGGCGAGTTTGTCCAGCTGCACGGAGAGGTTGCCGGCCGTGGCGCCGGTCTCCTGCCGGAGGAAGACGAAGTCGGCCTCCTCGACCCCGATGAGGATCGAGATGACGGCCAGCCGCAGCTCCGAATGCAACAGAGGATTCAGCTCCTTGAACACGACTTCCGGGTTATGTGTTGAAGAATGAGTCCGGGGAGCAGCAGGAGCAGCACGCCGTGTGCGGCCAGTTCGAGCAGCCATGTGCCGCTGCCGAAATCGAACGGCGCACGGAAGGTCCACTCGAAGGCCCAGATCATTTCGGCCAGGGCAAGACCTGTCAGGGCTGCAAACGACCCCGAATGCTGCGAGCCCTTGCCGCGGTAGAACTCCGAGGTGATGGCCAGGGCGGTTCCCAGAAGCAATTGCACGACCCCTACGGGATTCATCGAGTGGTCGTGCAGGGCGGCTGCATAGACAATGGCTGCGAAGGAGAGCATGGCGGGGTAACACCAGATCTGGATCAGCAGGCGGTCGAACCCTGTGTAGGTGCGCCCCTGGTGCCGATCGCGGGAGTTCATTCCGATGTAGGCGCAGATGAAGGGCAGGAAGGCGCTCCACAATATCTGCGGAGTGCCGGTCAGCCGCCACAGCCCGTATTCGAGCAGTGCCGTAAGCGAGAGCACGGTGCCCCAGAGAGCGAAGTGTCCGCCGCGTACGCGGTTCATGCGCCGCGTCTGGCTGTCGAAAACGCGGGCGATCAGCTCCAAAGCCTCCTTTTCCGGCAGGCGGTTGTCAGCAGGTTTCATGGTGAGCGTTTTTTGTTTGTTTCGCGCGGTAGTTGATGATATGTCCCGGGACGATCATCATCACGAGGAAAATCGCCGCAAAGATCAGAATCTCGATGTTGAGGTGTGCCGCGTCGATCTCGGCCCGCTCGGCCAGCCGTTTCAGGTAGTAGTCGTAGAAAGCGAAGAGCGTTGAGAGCCCCATGCCCGCGAATCCGGCGATGGCATAGATTTTCGAGCGGACGATCAGCCCCGTCGTGGCGGCGCCGATCGACATCGTGAGGGTGATGAGTGCGAAGAGGCTCGGACGGTAGGAGAGCCCGTGGAAGATGCAGAACAGGAAAATCGGAATCAGCGCAAGCGTGCAGACCAGCCACAGCCTATTGACGATGCGATCGATCTCCGTGCGCGGGTCGGTGGGCCGCTTCTCGGGGAAGAGGCGCATGAGCGTATAGCCGAGTACGGGGATCAGGAACCAGCTCAGGCTCCAGAGCGGATCGGCCCCCGTGAGGTTGAGCGCATAGTTGAGCAGCGAGATGCCGACGGTGGTGTAGCCCCAGACGAGGTAGGAACGTCCCGAGTGGCTTTCGAGCCGCTGGCGGGTGTTGCGGATCATGCGGCCGATGAGCTCCAGACTCTCGGCGGCGTCGAGGCGTTTCTCTTCCATAATGCAAAGATAGTTTTTATTTTGTTTCCGTTGATGCGGCATCTGCCGTGGATTCCGGAGCGGCGGATTCCGGGCCGAAGTCGTAGCGCAGTTCGATGCGGGCGCCGCGTGTGAGCTCCTCCCGCCGGATCGCGGGCGAGCAGCACCCTTCGGCCGGCCGGCCGTCGTCGCGGCGGTCGAGCCGGTAGTTCCCGTTTTCGTCGTGGAAGGCGTAGAGCGTTACCGAGTCGGAGCGGATGCCGCCGATCTCGATGACGCTCTCGCCGTTTGCGGGCTCCGTCATCCCGTGCTGCTGCGTTTTCCCATCCTGGATCATCCACAGAATGCGGCCCTTGTCGGAGCGCAGCCCCGTGATCGTGATTTTCAGCGGTTCGGCGGCTGCAGCCATGACGGCCGTGCCGAGTGCCAGAATCAGGCAGACAATTCGTGTTTTCATGGTATTGAATTTTGGCGGTTTCAACGGTAGTCGTGCTCCTCGTCGCAATCGAGCCTCCGCCGGACAACGAGCAGAAGCAGTTGCAGGCCCCATCCCAGCGCGACCCACTGGATCCACCAGCAGCCGGGCGAGGTGAAGTAGTTTACTGCGGTCAGAAAGAGGCATGTTGCGAGGAATGTGGAGAACTGGCGCAGGAAACTGCGCTTGAACAGACGCCGGAGGTCGGTTTCGGGTTCGGTCTTTTCCATGATTTTTCGGGTTTGGCTCGTTGAAGCGTTTGTTATGTTGGTGCAAATATAAAATAGTTTATAATATAAACCAAATTTTCGTGCAAAAAAATGGCGGTAAGATGCGTATCTATTGTCAAGTTCCGTGAATTTTTTAAATAGATTGTCCATTCCCCTTGAAAAGTGAGGTACTTTTCCTATTTTTGTGGTACAAACCCAACAACACGAGTGCCTATGACGAAATAGCCTGATTAAAGGGACATATTGACATAAAAAGCGTTAGCTTGTATTCT